>NZ_LCWX01000086.1:21702-30261 GCF_001431305.1 Pseudovibrio sp. POLY-S9 | reverse complement strand
CGCGGGACAGGGATAAATGCTGCTGGAAAGCAGGAGATAACGCTCAAGCCGTATTCTTCGGTTGTGCCGCGGGCTCTTGTGATCGGCAGCTCTACCGGAGGGCCACAAGCGCTCCAGCGTGTGCTGACAGATGCACGTGATGGTTTGCTGAAGGTGCCTGTTGTGATTACGCAGCATATGCCGCGTACGTTCACGACAATTCTGGCAGAGCATTTACATAAACAACTTCAGCTTCCTTCAAAAGAAGCTGAGCACATGGATGTATTGAAACCTGGGCACGTTTATATCGCTCCAGGCGGAATTCATTTGAAAATCGGCAAGCAGAACGGGCAGGCGGTTTCGTTGCTCGAAGACGGAGCTCCCGTCAATTTCTGTAAGCCATCTGTGGATCCACTTTTTGAAAGTGCAGCCGAAGTTTTCGGTACCGCGTGTTTGGCACTCGTTTTAACCGGCATGGGTAGTGATGGCGCAAGTGGCGTCAATGTCATTGCTGGTAAAGGCGGTAGCGTCATCGCGCAGGATGAGGCCTCCAGTGTTGTCTGGGGGATGCCAGGTGCTGCTGCCCGTACTGGGAACTGCAGCGGTATCGTGCCTCTCGATCAGATTGGTGCACATGTCAAGCGTATCTTAAAAGGAGCCGCGCGATGATGACTTCTGAATATGATTTCTTGAAGAAATTTCTGAAATCCCGTAGCGGCCTCGTTCTTTCCGATGAAAAGCAGTATCTGGTCGAAAGCCGACTGATGCCAGTTGCTCGACGTCACAACCTGAATGGACTGAGTGAGCTTATTCTTGCGATCAGCAAGCCGGGCTCCATGTCTATGCAGAATGATGTGGTTGAAGCTATGACAACCAATGAGTCATTCTTCTTCCGTGACAAGAGCCCTTTCGAGAACTTCCGGAATGTGATGCTTCCTCATTTGCTTGAGGCACGCAAAACACGCCGGAGTGCGCGCATCTGGTGTGCGGCGGCGTCTACGGGTCAGGAGCCTTATTCTCTCAGCATGTATCTGAAAGAAGACAAGGCCAAGATCGGTACATTCCGTTTCGAGATTCTGGGAACTGACATTTCCACTGAAGTACTGGAAAAAGCCCGTACTGGTATCTACAGCCAGTTCGAGGTCCAGCGTGGTCTGCCTATTCAGATGCTGTTGAAGTACTTCTCGCAGCAGGGCGAACTGTGGCAGATGGCTCCGGAAATCCGGGCTATGGTGCAGTGGCGTAAGCTGAACCTGCTGGAAAACTTCAGCCACCTTGGTGAGTTTGACGTTGTCTTCTGCCGTAACGTGCTGATCTACTTCGATCAGCAAACGAAGATTGATGTGCTCAACCGCATCTATCGGCAGTTGCCGGATGATGGTTTCCTCGTGCTTGGTGCTGCGGAAACTGTGGTTGGTTTGACGGATGGCTTTGAGCCCTATCCAAATCTGCGTGGTGTATACCGCAAAAAGCAGGCTGCAAGCCGCCCGGCTGGTTCCTCCAGCTTCTCACGCTCTACGGCGAAGCCTTCGACCACACCTTCCAAAACGCGGCCCACCATTCAGGCCTTAGCAAGTGGTTCCCGGTTTTAGGGATGAAAAATGAAACAGGCCAGCAGATTTGCTGGCCTTTTCTTTAGGCTTTGCTGCGTTCATATACATTCAAACCCCAAACTCTCACTTTTTATTTTATGCGTATTCTAATCCGAAAACCGGAGCCGTTTTTTGGAAGTACGAGCTGACTCTCTCATTTTATTGAACGAAGATTTACTATTTGGCTGGTTGTCGTCAGTCGCAATTCAAGTTCAATGCGAGTAAATTTCTCCAAACGATACTTAGAGTTTCCCGATAGTTTGTGACTGTTGACCACCTTTGTTTGTGGTGTGTCAGGCTAATGGAGTGTGAGTGATGAGTTCTCGTGATTTCTTGAAATTGAGCCGACGAGGTGCCCTTGCTCTGGGTGCTGGTGGATTGCTTGCCACAGGGATGCGGAGTTTGGAGGCAGCTGCAGAAACTCCGATAGAAAGCTCCAATCAGCGTGCGCCAGCAACTGAATTTCAGCTTGGTGAGTTCAAGGTCTACGCTTTGCTCGATGGCACCTTTATTGCTGAGCACCCGCAGGATACGTTTGGTATGGAGCAGACGAGTGAGGTGTTTGAAAAAGCGAGCCAGGATCACTTCATCTCCTCCAACAAGTTCCGAGGCTTCTTCACTCCGGTTCTGGTGAATACAGGCGATAAACTCATTTTGTTTGACACGGGACGAGGCGTTCTTTCTCAGCCGCAAAGTGGGAATTTACTGAAGGCGCTTGCGACAGCAGGCATCCGGCCAGCTGATATTGATGTGGTTGTGCTGACGCACATGCATGCGGACCATACGGGTGGGTTGATGCAAAACGGTGTCCCGACTTTTGCGAATGCGAAGTATGTCACGAGTCCGATTGAGTTCAATTACTGGGAAAAGCTCGGTCCAGCCGCCAATGGAAGCGCTCGCGTTTTTGCTGAAAATGTGCTGCCTCTCAAAGATAAATTCGACTTTATTGATCCGGGCAGAGAAGTCGTTCCCGGTATCACTGCCGTTGAGGCTTATGGCCATACACCCGGGCATATGGCGTATTTGGTTGAAGCAAATGGACGCAAGCTGATGCTCACCGCTGATACAGCCAACCACTTTGTATGGTCACTGGCCTATCCTGATTGGCGTGTCGTGTTTGACATCGACAAAGCGCGTGCGGCGGAAACGCGTCGGCGTATCTTCGGGATGATTGCGGAAGAACGCATTCCGTTTATTGGCTACCACATGCCGTTCCCTGCCATGGGCTTTGTTGAAGCCGTGGGAGAGGGTTTCCGATTTGTTCCCGCAACATATCAGCTGCAGCTTGGCCATGAGGATGAGCAGAACAGGCCTGAGTAACCGTCAGGGTGTGTTGGGCTTTCTCCGGTAGGCGGAAATCCCAACACCGCAGAGCACCAATGTGGTGGCGATGATAAAGCGGCTATCGATGGCTTCTGCAAGGAAAACAATTCCACCGGCTGTTGCGATGATTGGCACGGTGAGCTGAGCAACTGCTGCCGTGCTTGTCTGTAACTGCGGGATGATTGCGTACCAGAGAGCGTAGCCAAGGCCGGAGGTTATAGCACCGGAGATGACGGCGAGAAGAACGCCTGAAGCTGTGATAGTGGTTGTGTCCGGAAACAGAAGCAGTGCCAATGAGATGATTGGCACACCGTAGAGAAAGTTCATTCCTGTGTCTTTGAGCGGGTTTGCTGCGCCTCTGCCGATGATGGAGTAAATTCCCCAGCCTATGGCGGCAATTGTCATCAATCCTGCTCCAAGCGGATCTATGCCTGCGTTTGATGGGGAGAGAAGGTAAATGAGACCAGAGAATGCGAGCGCTGCGCCGATCCACTTCTGGAGTGTTAGGTTTTCGCGCTGAATGAATGCACCGATGAACATGGTGATTTGTACAGCGCCGAAGAGCAAAAGCGCACCGAAGCCAGCATCAAGTGAGATGTAAGCATGCGAGAAGCCAAGAATGTAGGCACACAGCGCAAGGACTGCTGTGACGTTGGGCTTTGAGAATGAGAGCTTGTTGCCGCCTCGAAAGAAGATGAGTGCCAGAAGCATGAGTGCGCCAGCGACAATGCGAATACTGGCAAATGCAGATGGACCAATCTCTCCGTCTGCCAATGCCAGACGATTCAGAACTGAGTTGGCGGCAAATGCAACCATGACAATAGATGTAAGAATAAAAAGCCTCATGGCCGCACCATGGCAACAAAGACAGCCCATGGGCAATACACTTAGGCGTTATTGAAGGTGTTTTACCTGTTAGCCTCCACTAAGACCGCAGAGGCTAACAGTTGGCTTTACTATGTGAACTCAGCTGCCCAGTTGAAGTCGGCTGATGCCTCATAGGATTGCGGCCAGTGTTTGCACCAGTTTGGTCCATGACTGGTTTCTACCCTGTCTGAGGCAGGGAAGTAGGGCTTTATGTCCAGCAACGGTGTACCGGGTTCTGCGTCAATGTAAGGGACAGTGATGAGACCATTTTGCTCATCCACGTTTAGAAGCGAAACCGATGAGAGGCCGATGGGGTTCGGACGGGCAGGGGACCTTGAGGCAAACGTGCCGATTTGATGATTTGCTTTGGCATATGGAGCCGGGAACTGCAGAGTGCTCCGGTCTTGTGCTGTTGCTGCCTGATCTGCCCACCACAGGATGAGTGCGTGGCTAAAGTCTGACAGGTGCAAGAGGGCGGGCGTATACTCTGGGTGGATGTTGAGTTGGGACTGCCCGTTGGTTGCTGTGATGATCCCGATAGATCTCAGGTCTGCAAGAGATTGCATCTTCGTATCCTCATATGTGTTTCGGAAGTCATCAAGCTTGATGAACCTACCCTCCGCTTACTTTCATGAAAGTGCAAGCTTTGGTCGAACTGAGGAGGAAGTGCTTTTATAGACAATGAGTTAGATAGGGAATCAGAAAAGCCCTGCATGGTGATTACCAAGCAGGGCTTCTACTGAAACTCTTTGAAAGTCAGCTGATAAAGCTATTAAGCTGCTTTCTCTTCTGGTTCGCGCAGAACGTATCCGCGGCCCCATACTGTTTCGATGTAGTTTTTGCCAGCTGTTGCGGAAGCGAGCTTCTTGCGCAGCTTACAAATAAACACATCGATAATTTTGAGCTCTGGTTCGTCCATACCACCGTAGAGGTGGTTGAGGAACATTTCCTTAGTGAGGGTTGTGCCCTTACGAAGGGAAAGAAGCTCTAGCATCTGATATTCTTTACCAGTCAGATGTACGCGCTGACCTGCAACTTCGACAGTTTTGGTGTCGAGGTTTACAGTGAGGTCGCCGGTAACAATAACAGACTGGGCATGACCTTTAGAACGACGCACAATTGCATGAATACGTGCAATCAGCTCGTCCTTGTGGAATGGCTTTGTCATATAATCGTCAGCGCCGAACCCAAGGCCACGGACCTTGTCTTCAATGCCAGCCAAACCGGACAGAATAAGAATAGGTGTCTTCACCTTGGATACTCGCAGTGTGCGCAGTACCTCATAACCGGACATGTCCGGCAGGTTCAGATCCAGCATGATAATATCATAATCATACAGTTTGCCGAGGTCGATGCCTTCTTCGCCGAGATCTGTCGTGTAGACATTAAAGTTCTCGGATTTGAGCATCAGTTCAATGCTTTGTGCAGTAGCACTATCGTCCTCGATCAACAATACACGCATGTTAATCCCCTCGTGTTGCCTTTCCTGGGCAGTCGCGCCGGCCCAAAAACACAAACCGTTGCGAAGGAATACTATAAACCCGACTCAATTGAATGAGTTTATGGTTAACAGAACTCGAATCGCTACCGCAAGCGTTTTACTCTCACGTAGAACAGTTCTCTGGGTACAACCTAGAATTCAAGGGTGTAACCTTTCCTGTTCACCAATTTGAGACCGGTTGGCTTTCAATCGAATCAAGTGCTACTGAAAGCCATGTTTAGACGCTTCGTTTCCTTGAAAGGGCTATACGCCATTCAAAGTCTCCCCAATAACATTAAGCAGAAGCGTAAACGATCGGTTACCAACGACGAAAATGATTAATAGGGAATCTGTTTTGGACTCGCTTTTTGCAGAAATCGAATCATGCCTCCCAACCGAAATTTACGGGAGAGTAGAAGCAGTTAAGGGACTTCTGATTGAAGTCGCAGGGCCTGTTTACGCCATGAGCGTCGGCGCGCGTCTACTAATAGAAATAGGGGAGAACGCAGCGTCAATTCAAGCTGAAGTCGTCGGGTTTCGAGACGGAAGAGCGCTTTGTATGCCATTTGGAGAGCTCGATGGTGTGCGTCATGGTAGTAAGGCGAAGCTGATTTCACGCGAGAGTATTGTCCATCCATCGAGTGCCTGGCTGGGGCGTGTTGTTAACGCTTTAGGCGAACCGATCGATGGAAAAGGACCTCTTCCATTCGGTTCGATCCCGAGAAAATTACGTGATTCACCACCTCCGGCTGCAGAACGAGCCCGTGTTGGGAGCCCGATCGACCTGGGTGTGAGATCCCTTAATAGTTTTGTAACGTGTTGTCAGGGGCAGCGCCTCGGTATTTTTGCCGGGTCTGGCGTGGGTAAATCGGTCCTTATGTCCATGCTTGCGCGTAACGCGGAAACAGAAGTGTCTGTTATCGGTCTCATTGGTGAACGTGGACGTGAGGTTCAGGAATTCATCGAGGACGATCTGGGCGAAGAGGGGCTGGCGAAATCTGTTGTTGTTGTCGCAACGTCTGACGAAAGTGTTTTGATGCGTCGGGAAGCGGCTTATCTCACTCTTACTCTCTCTGAATATTTCCGTGATGAGGGCAAGAATGTTCTTTGTATGATGGACTCTGTTACGCGCTTTGCCATGGCGCAGCGTGAGATTGGTCTTTCTGTTGGAGAGCCGCCAACCTCTAAAGGGTATACGCCCACCGTCTTTACTGAATTGCCGAAATTGCTGGAACGAGCCGGACCGGGTGCAGTTGGCAAAGGGGCTGTGACGGCTCTCTTTACTGTGCTGGTGGAAGGCGACAACCATAATGAGCCTGTGGCCGATGCTGTTCGCGGTATTCTGGATGGGCACATTGTTATGGAGCGTGGGATTGCAGAGCGCGGTCGCTACCCGGCTATTAACGTGCTAAAATCCGTCAGTCGAACCATGCCGCGTTGTGTGCCTGAAGAAGCCTTACCGATTCTCCGGCGTGCCAAGCAGTTGATGTCTGCTTATGCGGACATGGAAGAACTGATCCGTCTGGGTGCCTATAATGAAGGTGCAGACCCCCTTGTTGATGAGGCAATTGCCAAAAATGACGCCCTTGAAGCGTATTTGGGGCAAATGAAGGGGGAAAAAACTACAATTGAAGAGGGATATTTCCAGCTTGCTCATCTTTTGGAAATGACTCAGGCGTAAGCTCACTCTCCGGTAAAGGGAGTATTGCGTATGAAGAATCGTGAAGGCCTTTTGAAGCTTAAGAAGTTCAATGTTGATGAGAAGCGCCGTCAGGTGACTCAGATTGAAACGATGTTGAGTGATTTTGATCGAATGGCTGAAGATCTGGAGAACCAGATTGTTCAGGAGCAAAAGCGTGTTGGTATTGATGATATCAGCCATTTTGCGTATCCGACTTTCGCTCGCGCGGCTGCACAGCGCCGGGATAACCTGAAGCACTCGACTGAGGAATTGAAGTCTCAGCTTGAGAAAGCGCAGGACGAGCTGACTGACGCTGTTTCCGAGTTGAAAAAGATCGAGTTGATGGATGAGCGTGACCAAATGCGTCAACGTGCTGCCATGGATGCGATTGAACAAGACGGAATGGACGACATTGCGGGGCGGATGGCGCGTCGCTAATTCTTCCCGAGGTTGAGGGTGTCTCTCGTTCTTAGACGGAATGACCTGATACTCTGATAACCCGAACTGGTCTTAACCTCTTCATAATCCTTTATTGATCGCACTGCGCCTGTTCGCGGTGCGATACCTCGTGGTTGCTTTCATTTCACCAATGTTTATTTATAGGCTGTTGCGTCCAGGTCTCGCGCTGAGAACTGAGCAGTGTCCACTTTTCGGGAAGACGCTTCAGGAGCCTTTATGCCTGTTTTACTTGGGTTTTTAATTCCACTTGCCGCGTTTTCGTTCGGTCTGGGGCTGACATTGCCACTCTTGAGTATGGAGCGCCTTTATTTTTTGGAGGATACGCCAAGCCTGTTGCAGGTGATTGGTGGGCTCTATGACGAAGGTGAGGTTTCAATTGCCGGGCTTGTCTTTGTGTTTTCTGTTTTTCTGCCTGCCCTGAAGATTCTCGTACTCGGTATTTCCGCGTTGCATCGGTCGTCCAGCAAGTGGCTTCGGGCGCTCAGCTATCTTGGGAAGTGGTCCATGATGGATGTGATGCTGGTGGCCTTGGTGATTTTTGCAGCCAAGACAAGCGGGCTTGCCAGTGCTCAGGTTTTGCCGGGATTGTGGTTTTACGCTGCTGCGACCCTTTCAACGGCGACTGCTGCATTCATGGTTGGGCGGGTTGCCAGATAACCCATGCATGCTTTCATCTGTCAAAAACTCTGATTGCGCAGGGTTATTTTGTCGGTTTGTCTTCACTGGATCTTCTCGTTTATGGTGTAAAGCGATAGTGTTCGCTTGATTTTTGCTCGTTTCCATTCTGGGTGATCCATGCTTTTCCGGTTTCTAATCGCAGCGTTTGCTGCGGTCTTTCTCAGTTTTGCCAGTGCTGCGCAGGCTCAAAACTCGTCCACTTCTGCTGAGGGTGGGGCTGATGTGCAGCAAGCCAAGCAAGCCCTGATCAAGGTGCTTGAAGACCCGAAAGGGCGTGAGGCGCTTGTCAAAATTTTGCAGGAGCAGCAGCCCAATGGCTCGACTGGTTCCGGGGCATCCACGGCCACAGCAAACCCGGCTGCCAAAGCAACGATTGCAGCGCAGATCGGGACTTATGTGCAGGATGGTGTTTCGAGTTTTTATGACTTTGGCACACTCATCATCTCCGGGTTGTCCGGTTATGAGGACTTGCTGGACGGCCAGTCAAAGGTGGACCATTC
>NZ_LCWX01000086.1:12478-21601 GCF_001431305.1 Pseudovibrio sp. POLY-S9 | reverse complement strand
GCGATTGTGGGATGGTATTTATAGCATTATTCGCGTGCTGCTACCTGCTTACCTCATCTTGATTATCTTACATAAGGCATCAACAGCCTACATGCGGCGGCATGAGAAAGGGCCAGAGGCTCATTCCCTTTTCTTCCGTGTTGGGTTGCTGGCGGTGACGTCTGTCTTTGATGCTGCCTTTGTCGGTATTGCGTCTGGTGTCGGTTATTTATCGGCCTATATTTTCTCGACAGATCCGACGGTGCAGAGCATCAACAATGTTGAGCTGTTTGCCATCAATGCCTTCTTCCTGATTGAAATGTCGCGTGTTGTGATCCGGTTTGTGTTTGCACCGCACAGGCCTTCCTTCCGTCTGCTGCCATTCTCAGATCCGGAGGCTGTTTTTTGGGCCCGACATCTGATCCTGATTGTCGGCATCCTTGGGTTTGGTGTTCGTCTGGCCGTGCCTATGGTTGGGGTGAACTTTTCTTCGCAGTTGGCGGGCAGTGTGCGTGTCACCGTTGTGCTGGTCTGTCTTATCTATCTTGTTGCGATTATTTTCCGGTCACGGTTGCGGGTGCGCCATGCCATTCGCAAGTATGCTGAGAGCTTTACCGGAGCCAACTTCTCTGTTCAGCTCTTCAAGGGGCTGGGCTTTGTCTGGCACCTGTTGGCTCTGCTGTATGTGTTTGCGATCATGGTCGCGTGGCTGCGTACGCCGCTTGATGCCATCAACTATATTGCCAGAACCAGTGCAATGTCCTTGCTTGTTATCTTCATCGGGCTGGGCATTATGATGTTGCTGACACGGGTTATTCGTAAGGGTGTCGACCTTCACGATGCACTGGACCATGTGTTGCCGACGTTTGAAAAACGCCTGAACTCCTTCCTGCCGACTGTTTGCATGGTGCTGCGGGTTATCGTGGGTCTTTGTGTGATCATTGGTGTTCTGGAAGTCTGGGGTGTTGGCAATTTCTGGCAGTGGATCTGGGCGGGTGACGGGATCTCCTTTGCGAATTCCCTGATGTCTGCGGTTATTGTTATTCTGATCGGCTTTGCTCTGTGGTTGACGATCATGTCCTGGATCGACCTTCGCATTCTGGAGCGGGAAGGCAAGACAGTGTCCAGCCGCACCAAGACGCTGTTCCAGCTGTTCAGCAATGCACTCTCAATCCTGATGATCGTGATGTTTACGCTTCTGGCGCTGTCAGAGCTTGGCATTCAGATCGCGCCACTGATTGCAGGTGCTGGTGTTGTTGGTCTGGCGGTCTCATTTGGCTCGCAAAAGCTGGTGCAGGATGTGATTACGGGGGCCTTCATTCAGCTTGAAAATGCAATGAACGAAGGGGACTTTGTTGAGGTTGGCGGTATTAGTGGCACCGTTGAGCGCTTAAGCATTCGCAGTGTCAGACTGCGTGATCTCAATGGTACGTCACACATCATTCCGTTCTCTTCCGTGACGAGCGTTTCCAACTCCACCCGCGACTTTGCTTATGCGGTTTCGGTTATGGGTGTTGGATATGACACGGACATTGAGGTGGCCAAAGAGGCCATGCAAGAAGCCTTCCGCCGATTGGAAGAGACACCGCACAATGTTGCGATCCTTGGTGAGTTGGAAATGCATGGTGTTACGGCGTTTGGTGACTCTGCCATCAACATCCGGGCTCGCATCAAAACCTTGCCGGGCAGCCAGTGGGCAATCGGGCGGGCTTATAATGAGTATCTGAAGGTCGTGTTTGACGAGCGTGGCATCGATATTCCATTCCCGCAAGTGACCTACCATGTGGCAGGTGACAGCAAGCCAGAGGAGGTTCCTCAGGTTGAGCAGAAAGCTGCGCCAGCGAAAGGGCGTGGTTCCAAGGCTGCGGGCAGTGAAGGTGACAATACCTCGGAAGAGGATGGTCAGAACTGATGTAATCTGAATTGGATCAGATACCGAAACCACGCAGTTTCGGTTTCATATGAAAAAGGCGCGTTCGTTTTGATCACGAACGCGCCTTTTTGCTGTTGCCCAGTGTTAAACAAATTGACGAGAGAAATAAGCCAAACAGACGATTTTTTCGCTTGCTTATGGGAGTTTCGTTTTAATACATATATATGATAATAGGTTTCGTTGACTTTCGAAAATATTCGAATAGGTTCGGCGTAATGAATATGCGTGCTATCACGGATTCACTGGCGAGAACCGTGACATTGAGGGGCCAGTCATGAGCAAGACCATGAGTAAGAGCTATGATCTATTTGTCATAGGGGGCGGGATCAACGGCTGCGGCATTGCTCGGGATGCCTCTGGTCGCGGACTTTCAGTTTTTCTGGCGGAAAAGACTGATTTTGCAAGCGCGACTTCTTCAGCCTCGACCAAGCTGATCCATGGTGGATTGCGGTATCTGGAATATTATGAGTTCCGTCTTGTTCGTGAAGCTTTGAAGGAACGCGAAGTTCTTTTGAACATGGCGCCGCATATCATCTGGCCGCTTCGCTTTATTCTTCCGCACCATAAAGGCTTGCGTCCGGCGTGGTTCCTGCGTCTTGGTCTGTTCATGTATGACCATCTGGGTGGTCGTAAGCTTTTGCCAGCAACGAAGACTGTGCCGCTGGACAGTGCTCCGTTTAATGATGGCTTGAAGTCTCTTTTCACGCGCGGTTTTGAGTATTCCGATTGCTGGGTGAATGATGCGCGTCTGGTTGTGCTGAACGCGCGTGATGCTGCTGCACGTGGTGCTGAAATTCGTCGTAACACCGAAGTTGTCCGCGCCTCCCGCACCGCTGGTGGTTGGGAGATTGAAATTCGTGATAGCGTGAGCGGCAAGAGCGAGCTGGTGCTGGCCAAAGCGCTGGTGAATGCGGCTGGGCCTTGGGTGTCTAACGTTTTGAAAGGCGCCATTGGGCTGAACAGTCAGGCGAATGTGCGTCTGGTGAAGGGCAGCCATATCATTGTACCGAAGATGTTTGGCCATGACCGCAGCTTCATCTTCCAGAATGCGGATGGCCGTATTGTCTTTGCGATCCCTTATGAGGATGATTACACGCTGATCGGCACCACAGATGTTGATTATCAGGATGATCCGGCAGGGGTTTCCTGTTCTGATGATGAAGTTGCGTATCTGTGCAGCGCGGTGAGTGAGTACTTCTCTAAAGAAGTGACCCCGGACATGGTTGTGCGAACCTATTCCGGTGTGCGTCCTCTTTATGATGATGGTGCGAGCGAAGCGCGTGCGGCGACGCGCGATTATGTTCTTGAGATGGATGAGGGTGAGAGCAAGGCTCCATTACTGAGCGTGTTTGGTGGCAAGATCACCACATACCGCCGTCTTGCTGAACATGCGCTGGAGAAGCTGGCGGATTATCTGCCTCAAGCTGCCAAAAAGAACAGCTGGACCAAAGAAAGCGTTCTGCCGGGCGGTGACTTTGAGCCGGGTGACTTTGGTGCGAAGGTTGCCTCTTTGAAATCAGCTTATCCGTTCCTTGAGCATGATCATGCCTATCGTTTGGTACGGTCCTATGGCTCTGATGCCATAAAGATCCTCGGATATGCGAAAACCACTGCTGAGATGGGCGCGCATATTGGCGGTGATCTTTATGCCTGCGAGGTCAACTGGATGGTTGAGCAGGAATGGGCTGTGACTGCGGAAGACATTTTGTGGCGGCGTTCCAAGCTGGGATTGCATCTGCCGAAGGAAGCAGCAGGTGTGCTGGAGCATTACCTTGCCAGCTACTTTGAAGCCAACCGCATGGCTGGTTAAGTTTCAGGCTCTGTTTTTCCTAGTGAAAGGCAGAGCCTGTTTTATGTCATGGCGCCTTGTATGGGATGGTATACACAAAGGCTGGCCAATACCTTTGTATTTTGGCACGTGACATTCTACGTTCATCATTAGAGCACATCACGTGCATTCTCATTTACGTGCCGTGCTCTAATTTGTTTGCTTAAGCGAATTCTTATCGCTTGATTGTGAGTAATCAAGCGGAACGCGCTGCAGATTGTTTCGGCGCCTCAGAAAAATAGCTGGCGCCAATTTGAATTTTCGAAGAGGGGAACCCTCTTCCGGGAGGAATAAATGACAGGGTGGGTGCTCTCCATTGATCAGGGGACGACGTCAACACGTGCGATCGTTTTCAATGACAGTTTTGAAAGTGTGGGTGTTGGGCAGCGCGAGTTTCCGCAGCATTTTCCGCATGAAGGCTGGGTAGAGCACGATCCTGAGGACCTCTGGACTACGACTGTTGAAACATGCCGTGAGGCTTTATCCGGTGCTGACCTTGCTGCTGGGCAGATTATCGGTGTGGGCATTACCAACCAGCGTGAGACAACGCTGATCTGGGATCGCGTAACTGGTGAGCCGGTTTATAACGCGATTGTCTGGCAGGACCGGCGAACTTCTGCCTTCTGCAGCACTTTGAAAGCGGCGGGTCATGAAGAGCTGTTTACTAGCCGGACAGGTCTGCTGCTTGATCCTTATTTCTCCGGCACCAAGGTTGCCTGGATTCTGGACAATGTTGAGGGCGTGCGTGCACGGGCAGAAGCTGGGGAACTGGCGTTTGGTACCGTTGATACCTGGCTGATCTGGCGTTTGACTGGTGGCAAGTCCCATGTGACTGATGCGACCAACGCTTCACGTACTCTTCTCTATAACATCGGCGAGAACCGTTGGGACGAGGAGCTGCTGGCTCTCCTGAACATTCCGCTGAGCTTACTACCGGAAGTGAAAGACTGTGCGGATGATTTCGGCACAATCACAGCTGATCTATTTGGTGCCGAGCTGCCGATTTATGGCGTGGCTGGCGACCAGCAAGCGGCAACGGTTGGGCAGGCATGCTTCAAGCAGGGCATGGTGAAGTCCACCTATGGCACTGGTTGCTTTGCATTGCTGAACACCGGTGAAGAGCTGGTTTATTCCAAGAACCGGTTGCTCTCTACCATTGCGTATCGCATCAATGGCAAAACGACTTATGCGCTGGAAGGTTCCATCTTTATTGCGGGGGCTGCCGTGCAGTGGCTGCGTGATGGGCTGAAGATCATCGAGACCGCTGCGCAGACGCAGTTGATGGCGGAAAATGCAGATCCGGAAAGCCATGTCTATCTGGTTCCGGCGTTTGTTGGTTTGGGTGCTCCTTACTGGGACCCTGAAGCACGTGCGGCGATTTTCGGTATGACTCGTTCTACCGGTCAGGATGAGATTGCGCGGGCGGCACTGGAAAGTGTTGGCTACCAGACTGTTGATCTGATCAACTCCAAGTCGTCCGACATGGGCTCACCGCTGAATGGGGACACCGTGCTGCGCGTTGATGGCGGTATGGTTGCTTCTGACTGGACCATGCAGTTCCTTGCCGACATTCTTGGCCGTCCGGTGGATCGCCCTGTTGTGCAGGAAACCACGGCGCTTGGCGTTGCGTGGCTTGCTGGTATGAAGGCGGGTGTGTGGCCGAGCATGGAAGAATTCTCCAAGCGCTGGCATCTGGACCGTCGTTTTGAGCCCAACATGGACGCAGCCGAGCGTGAGAAGCGACTCTCCGGTTGGCATGACGCGGTTTCCCGGACCCGTTCTCAGGCCTCATGACTTAAGTGATATTAAGCTGCGGGAGGTGCCGGATTGCCGGTTACACACTTTCCGCAGCGTTATTAACTTGCTGAATTTATTGCTTTTCCACTGTGGTACTGGATTTATTTGCTTTCAGATATATCACAGTATTGACCTTTGAGGGATTGAGGGTCATATTGCCTGTAATATATCACAGGTGAGGATAATCAAAATGTGGACTGGTGTTTACCCGGCTGTCACAACAAAGTTTACAGAGAACGATGAGCTTGATTTTGCAGAGATGGAGCGTTGCTTCCAGCTGCAGATGGACGCCGGCTGCGATGGCATTATTGTTTGTGGTTCTCTTGGTGAAGCGATGGCGCTGGAGCCTGAAGAGAAAATCGAAATTCTCAAGCTTGCCAAAAAGGTTTGTGGGTCCAAACACGTTATCATGACTGTGTGCGAAAGCTCCACACGCCGCGCGATGAAAGCGGCAGCGGATGCAGCGGCAGCTGGCGCAAATGGTCTGATGGTTCTGCCCGGCGTTCCCTACCGCTCTGCACCGCATGAGACTGTGGCGCACATCAAGGCTGTTACCAAAGCTGGCGGCGTTCCGGTGATGGTTTACAACAACCCGGTTGCTTACGGTGTTGATGTGACTTTGGATATGTTCGCTGAGCTGGCAGACGAGCCGCTTATTGTTGCGATGAAAGAGTCCACCGATGACATTCGCCGTGCGACTGAAGTGATCAACCGCTTTGGCGATCGTTTCAAGGTGCTGACCGGCGTTGATAACCTTGCACTTGAGAGCCTGATGATGGGCGTTGATGGCTGGGTTGCTGGTCTTGTTGTGGCTTTCCCACGCGAAACTGTCGCGATCTACAAGCTGGCAAAAGCTGGCCGCTATCAGGAAGCGCTTGAGATTTACCGCTGGTTCCGTCCGCTGCTGGACTTGGATGTCTCCACCAATCTAGTCCAAAATATCAAGTTGGCAGAGATGGTTGCTATCGGCTCTAATGACCGTGTTCGTGCGCCACGTCTGGCTTTGTCCGGTGCGGAGCGTGCGCGTGTCATCAAGGTGGTGGAAGATGCAGTTGCATGCCGCCCGGAACTGCCGGAGCTTAAAGAGCTATGCGACACATCCATGTAATCGGAGCCGGGGTTGTTGGATTGGCAACAGCCCTGCGCCTTCAGCAAGAAGGCCACAAGGTTGCTCTGATTGACCGCAATGGTCCGGGTGAAATGGCCAGCCGTGGGAACGCGGCTGGCATTGCATGGACTGATGTTGCGCCTTTGGCATCCAAAGGCATTTGGCGGAAAATACCCGGCTGGTTGCTAGACCCGCTGGGGCCACTTTCTGTGCGCCCTGCTTATGCACTCAAGATCCTGCCATGGATGCTACGGTTCTCGCGGGCATCGCTTCCTGACAAACTGAAACACAGCGTTCTTGGCAAAGCTGCGATTAACAAGGCTTCGCTGCCTGCATGGGAACGGCTGTGGCAATCCTCAGGCACGCGGCATCATGTGTTTATGAAGGGCTGTCTTGAGGTTTATACCGAGTACAGTCAGATTGAGGGTGTTCGTAAGGGCTGGCAGGAGCAACGTGAGCATGGCATCGAGGTTGAAGAGCTCAATGGCAACCAGATCCGTGAGTTAGAATCTGATTTTTCTGAGAATGTTGTTGGCGGAGCACTGGTGCCGGGATGGATGAGTGTTGATGATCCGCATGCCCTGTGCCTGAGCCTTGCAGAGGCTTTTGAGCGCAACGGTGGCAAGATCCTCAAGAAATCGGTTTCCTATGTTCAGCCGCAGGGTGATCACATTGTTCTGCATCTGGAAGGTGAAGAGCAAATCCTCAGCGATCATGCGGTGATTGCTTGTGGTGCGTGGTCCAAGACGCTGGCGGCTCAGTTGGGAGACAAGGTGCCGCTGGAAACGGAGCGCGGATACAACACCACATTTTCTGAGCCGAATGTTGCTTTGAAGCATGCTGTTATGGTGCCAGGACTTGGCTTTGCAGTGACGCAGCTTTCTCACGGATTGCGGGTTGGCGGTGCTGTTGAGTTTGGCGGACTGAAGATGGAAGCCAACTGGAAGCGGGCTGACGCGATGGCCGAGAAGGCATCTCGTTTGTTGCCCGGCCTGAACCGTGAAAACGGCATTCGCTGGATGGGGCATCGGCCTTCTATGCCGGACACGCTACCAGTGATCGGACATTCTAAACAAAGCGACCGCGTGACTTATGCGTTTGGGCATGGTCATCATGGGCTCACACAGGCAGCCATTACGGCTGAGCTGGTCAGTGACCTGATTTGCGGTGAAACACCAAAAATAGATTGCACGCTTTACAGTGCTCAACGATTTTAAGCGCGGTTCTGCCGAGGGAGAGAGAGGGCTCCATCGGTTGACCGCCGGCATCCTGCATTGATGCCATGGAATGAGGGGAGGGGAGCTTGGTCTCCAAGAGTTTTTTCTGTGTTGACGGGCATACCTGCGGTAACCCCGTGCGACTGGTTGCGGGCGGCACGCCAGCCTTGCGCGGCAATGATATGCTGGAGCGGAGGGCGGATTTTCTCAAGCGCTATGACTGGATCAGAACCGGATTGATGTTTGAGCCGCGTGGGCACGACATGATGTCCGGCTCCATGCTGTTTCCTCCAACACGGCCTGACTGTGATGTGGCGGTGTTGTTTATTGAAACATCCGGCTGTCTGCCCATGTGTGGGCACGGCACCATCGGTACGATCACAATGGCGCTGGAAGAGGGGCTTATTGAGCCTCGTGAGCCGGGCAAGGTGTATTTGGATACGCCTGCTGGTCTTGTGGTTGCCGAGTATTTTGAAAAAGACGGATATGTTGAGAGTGTTCGCCTGACCAATGTGCCAAGCTATCTGGCAGAAACTGGTTTGAGCGTTGACCTGCCGGGTGTGGGTGAGATCAGCGTTGACGTGGCATATGGCGGCAACTTCTACGCCATTGTTGAAGAGCAGGAAAACTTTCCGGGCCTTGAGAATGTAGGTGTTTCACAGTTGCTCGACTGGAGTCCACGATTGCGGGCTGCATTGAATGAGAAGTACTGCGTGACGCATGCAGAAGATGAACGCATCCACGGTATCAGCCACATTCAATGGACTGGCAAACCGACCTCGGAGGCTGCTGATCGGCGCAATGCGGTGTTTTATGGTGATAAGGCATTGGATCGTAGCCCATGTGGCACCGGCACCTCCGCCCGCCTTGCACACCTTTACGCCAAAGGCGAGTTGAAGGTGGGCGACACCATGCGCCATGAATCCATCATCGGGTCTGTGTTTGTGGGCGGTGTGAAGGAAGCGGCCAAAGTGGGCGGCCATGACGGCATTATCCCAACCATCGAAGGCTGGGCCCGCAAAACCGGCTACAACACCCTCTTCCTCGACGACCGCGACCCTTACATGACCGGCTTCCAACTGGCAGCCGACGGCGTAAAGCACTTTCCGGAGAAGGGAACTTACGGAAAGTGATTGTGAATGGTAGGCAAGAGTGAGTTTCTTGCTTTGGCAAGCCACTCTTACCTTTCCAAGCATTAGAGCACGTCGCGTTCATTAGCATTCACGCATCGTGCTCTGACATCTTTGGTGGAGCGAATTCT
>NZ_LCWX01000086.1:0-12350 GCF_001431305.1 Pseudovibrio sp. POLY-S9 | reverse complement strand
GCGCTCTAGCTGTCAGATGTCGTTCCAGCGACCCAGAATTCGTTGCGGCGGGTGGTGATGCGTTGGGCTATGAAGTCAACGAAGAGGCGGACGCGGGCGGTGTTGCGGAGGTCTCGGTGGAGGAGGAGCCAGATGCTGCGGTAGGGCATTGGCTTTTGGAAGGGCGCGCGGATGAGTAAGGGATGCCTGTCGCCCAAATTGCAGGCAAGGTAAGCCATGCCTAAACCTGCGGCGGCCAGAGAAATGAGCGGCACCAGTTCTGAGACCCTGTGCTTCAGGAGCGCTTTTGGGTAGCAGCCACTTTTGATCCATGGAGCCGTTGTCTCGCCTTCCGCCTCATGCCAGCCGATGAAACTCAGGCCTTCGCCGTTGTTGTCTTTGATCTTTTCAGCGTATTCCCGTGTGCAATATGCTGCTTGTGACATCTGCACGAGCTTCCGGCCTACAACGTCTTGTGTCACCTCGTCAGCGATGCGAAAGCCAACGTCTGCTTCTCGTCTGGTCAGGTCAGCGACATTGTTTGTGAAGTTCAGGTTCAGCTCGATTTCCGGATACTTTTCAGCGAACAAGACCAGATCATCCATGATGGACGTCATGGCCAGACCATGGGGCATGGTGACGTAGATGGTGCCGTGCGGCTCTGCATCTCGCCAGACGATGATGCGGGAGGCTGCCGTCATCTCGTCTTCAACCCGCTCTGCGTAGGGAAAAAGCGCTTCGCCCAGTTCTGTTAAAACAAGTCCTGTCTTGGAGCGGTCAAACAAGCGGCTGCCAACA
Organism: Pseudovibrio sp. POLY-S9; assembly: GCF_001431305.1. Classification (NCBI taxonomy): domain Bacteria; kingdom Pseudomonadati; phylum Pseudomonadota; class Alphaproteobacteria; order Hyphomicrobiales; family Stappiaceae; genus Pseudovibrio; species Pseudovibrio sp. POLY-S9. The sequence goes on along the minus strand of NZ_LCWX01000086.1, from coordinate 11,573 downwards.
CGTTCTTCCAAAACTTCCAGCCGTCGGGCAAGGGTTGTGTGGTTGACGCGGATCAGGTTTGCGCCGCCTCTCAGTGTTCCGCTGCGGGCCACGGCCAGAAAGTACTTTAGATCATCCCAGTTCAGAGCGTAGTTTTCTTGCATGATCAGGCCTATACCCTGTGGTTCAAATTTGGAACATAACGTCCATTTTTACCTATCTACACTTCAAAATTCAACCAGCGTACGTTTCCGTCATTGACCATACTTCAACAGGAAACGCAGCAATGTCTCCGATCAGATCTGTTTTGATTACTGGTGCGAATGCAGGGTTAGGCCGTGAGGCGGCACGACAACTTGCAAAGACCAGCAGTATTGAGAGGATTTACCTCGCCTGTCGCAATGAAGCCAAAGCTTTGGCAGCAAAAGTTGCGCTTGAAGCTGAGGCCAAACGCGCAATTTTTGAAATTATCCTGATGGACGTGATGGACCCGGAGTCTGTACGTCAGGCCATCAGCCAGATGGCAGCACCGGTGGATGCTCTCATTCTCAATGCAGGCGGGGTGGGTGGCCGGTCGCCCAATAGCATGACTGCACATGGTGTAACCAACATTTATGCCGTGAACCTGCTGGGTCATGTGGTGTTGGTGGACGAGATGCTTGAGCGTCAACTGATCACCTCTACCGTGCTTTATGCAGGTTCTGAAGCTGCGCGTGGCATTCCTAAGATGGGTGTTGCCCGCCCAGTGCTGAAAGAAGCGTCCGTGGATGAGTTCCGCGCTATGGCGGATGGGCGCACGTTTACTAAAAAGAGTGATCCAATGGAGGCCTATGCGAGCGTGAAGCTTATTGGCGCTCTGTGGATGTCTTCCATGGCTCGTCAGCACCCGCATATTCGCTTTGTGACCATGAGCCCGGGCGGTACCACTGGCACCAACGGGTTTGATGATATGCCCTTCGTTAAGAGGCTTTTCTTCAAGCATGTGGGCGGCGTTCTGATGCCTTTGCTGGGCATGATGCATGGCGTTGAAGATGGTGCGAAGCGCTATGTGGACGGTATTCTGGACCCGAAGTTCAAGAGCGGTGTTTTCTACGCCAGTGCTGGCGAAGGTGCTATCGGCAAGCTGACTGATCAGGCCACTCTCTTTTCTGCTCTCAACAATCACAGTTTTCAGGACAATGCCAATCAGGCTGTCCATCAACTCATCTAATTCCCTAAAGCAGTCCGCATTTAAGCTGAAACACCTGAACTGCTTTAGTCTTTGTTTTTGCCTATCTTTATCCGAAAATCGGTTTCCACTTTTCGGAGACACGCTGTAGTTACTTAATCTGGAGAGAACCTATGGATCTTATCTATCTCATTATGGTTGGCGCCCCGACACTTATGCTTCTCGGTCTGGGGACCGTCTCAATGTTTGCTCCGTCGCGCATGACGAAGAACTTTGCGCTTGAGCCCGTTGGTGTTGCCGGTCTGAGTACGATCCGATCTGTGATTGGTGGGCTGTTCTTATCAAGTGTTGCGCTTTTGATTATTGGGTTTGTGACGGCGCAGCCGCAAGCCTATGTCGTTGTTGCCATTTTGCTGGGTGTTGTTGCGCTGGGCCGTGTTGTCGGCTTGCTGGCAGATGGATTTGTAAAAGAAGTCGTTCCGCCGCTTATTGTTGAGCTCGTTCTTATCGCAGCGTTGCTTGGTGCTTTCTTACGGCCTTTCTAAGAGGATCAATGCTCTTTTAAGGGCTTGAAGTTTTAGGCGGTGGGGAACCAGAGTTCTCCGCCGTTTTGCTTTTTCTAATGCGTCGATAAGCTAGCGTGACCTGATCTTCAACCAGCGGAAGGCTTGGTCAAGGTAAGCAGCACCGTCAGTGGTTACAGGATCACCGTGTGCGACCACGACCGCTTTTGTCGGCCAGCCGAGAATTTTTTTGAGTGCCTTTCGGGCTGTTGTCTTATCGCGGAAGGCGAGGCGGAACTTGCGTGGCACACTTGGTGTTGGTTCTGTCATCAAATCGAGCCGTGCAACGAGGGCCCGCCATCCTCTGAACCATCCTTTAGGAAACTGCTGCAACAGGTCTGTGAACAGCGTGGTTCTGCTGGCTTTGTGAAAGAACACCACCTCTGTTGTAATGGAGTTGCCACCCACGACAGACTGGGTAATCTCTGTTTGCCAATCTGCCTGAGGCGTGTTGCTCAGGGTAGAGGCGAAGGACAGATCTGGTCTCTTTTCAGCCAAACCGGGAGCGGCGTGAAGTTGGGCCTGAGGATAAGCCGTGGCCCATTCCGCAAGGAAGCTGTCGTGCAGATGGTTTGGTGCGATGATGTGGCGAACGGGGCCGAGCGCATCTATTTGGTCTTTCAACTTGTCTGACAAAGCTATGGGAGACCAGATGAAGAGCTCGCCATTTTGCAGGCGGATGACCGCCATGCGGGTTGAGTAACGAAAGCCAAGTGCGGCTGTGATGACTGGTCCACTTGCCAACCAAATTTCCGGAGCGAATGAGTAAAGCGTTGACATGACGTTCCCCATTGTGGAAGTCAGGCGCGTGGTATTTTGTGCCCTATGGTCATAATTCTAGAATATCCTGGGATGTGACGAAACCATCTGTTTTGCCAAGAGTGGAGGACAAAAGTGGGATGAATGCCAGCTTGATGAAGGGAATTCATGCTCTTTTGCGAAATTGAATAAAGTATAGGGGTAATAACCTATAATATATCCACAGTCACAAATACGCGGTTTGATAGCAAAACGTTTACATATATCTCGTGATAAACTAAGCGGTGGCCTATAAGACCTCCTGTCTTATTAAGATCTGCCGAGTATGCCTCGTATACATCGCACAGATTTTGCGACCAGAACTCTCTGATTTACTTCTCGAAGGACTCTAAGACGATGTCTTGGGAAATGCTTTTCACCTTCTTCGTATTGTTTGCAGCCGTCATCCTGTTTGTTTCCGACAAGCTGAGGTTGGACCTTGTTGCGATCATGGTGATGTTGGCGCTTGGGCTGTCTGGTATTCTGACGCCTGCTGAAATGCTTTCGGGTTTCGGGTCCACCGTTGTTATTCTGATTGCCGGACTGTTCATTGTTGGTGAGGCGCTGGCTCAAACCGGGATTTCTTATGCGGTTGGAGACAAGATCGTTCAGATTGCGGGGGATCAGGAGTGGAAGCTGATCGTGCTGTTAATGCTAACCGTTGCGGCGCTGGCGTCTGTTATGAGTGTGACGGGGGCAGGGGCGATCTTTATTCCGGTTGCTATCCGCCTTGCGAGCCGCTCCAACCTTTCTCCTTCGCGGCTGCTTATGCCACTTGCTTATGGGGCGCTGATTGGCGGGATGCTGACGCTGATCGGGACGCCGCCCAACCTGATTGCCAATGCTCAGTTGCAAAATGCTGGTATGGAGCCGTTCAACTTCTTCATCTTCACGCCGATTGGCTTGGTTATTCTCATTGTGGCTGTGATTTATATGCTGGTCTATGGCCGCCTGTTTTTGCGCGGTCAGCAGAGGCCACAAGGGGCGACGGAGCAGGGGCGCCGGACGCTGCAGGGGTTTTTGGAAGCCTACGATATTGAAGACAAGATTGTCCGTCTGCGGGTTCGTGAGGATTCGGAACTGGTTGGGCAGACTGTTGTGAGCGCGAAGCTGCGGCGGCGGATTGGGCTTACACTGTTTGGGTTGGAGTATACCTCCACCACGACCAAGCGGTTGAAGGTGACGTCGACCCAGACAAACCGTGCCTTCAAGGCTGGTGATATTGTGTTTGGGGTGATGCAGGAGCCTATCAGCGGGGATGTGTTTGCCTGCATTGGACTGGAGCTGTTGCCGATGGGCGAGGAGGGGCATCACCTTTCTGCTCGTGAGCTTGGCATGGCGGATTTGATCGTGGCGCCGGATTCCAAGCTGATCGGCAGAAAGATCAGTGGTGCCGGATTTCGGACCAACCACAACCTGAGCGTTGTTGGGCTCATCCGTAAGGGGGAAACTCTGCACGGGAACTTTGGGAACATTGAGCTGAAGTTTGGGGACCAGTTGCTTGTGGTGGGGGACTGGGAGAACATCAGCAAATTGCAGGCGGCGCGGGAGAGTTTTCTGCTGCTGGCGTTTCCGGAGGAGATCAAGAACTATCTGCCGCGGCGCAAGCTAGCGCCTGTCGCGCTTGGTATTCTGGCGGTTATGCTGGCGCTCATCATTTTCCGCGTGGTGCCCAGTGTGACGGCGGTGGTGCTGGCGGCGACGGCTATGGTGTGTTTCGGTCAATCGGGCTTACACCTCCATCAACTGGCCCAGTCTGATTTTGATTGCGGGGATGATGCCCATGGCCACCGCTTTGGAAAAGACGGGCGGGCTGCTGTTGATCGTGGACCAGATCGTTGGGCTTTATGGCGATAGTCCGCCTTATGTGATGCTGATGTCGTTGTTTTTGCTCACCTCTGTTTTCAGCCAGTTTACGTCGAACACGGCGACGGCGGTGCTTATCGCGCCTGTGGCGTTTGAGGTGGCTGCGATTATGGGCGTGCGGCCTGAGCCGTTTTTGATGAGCGTTGCGATTGCGGCTTCGACGGCGTTTTGTACGCCTGTGGCTTCGCCCATCAATACGCTGGTGATGGGGCCGGGGAACTACCGGTTCAAGGATTACGTGGTGATTGGCGTGCCACTGCAGATCATGGCGCTGGCGATTGCCACTCTGCTTATTCCGGTGTTTTTGCCGTTCTAGCTGAGGTTCAGGATCCAGTCTTCGTATTGTCGGCCTTGCTTGATTTCTCCCTGAGCGGCTGCGGTGATTTCAAAGGATTTTGAGCGCACCTGGCGGGGGGAGAAGCCGAAGTATTGTTTGAACATGCGGCTGAAGCTGCTTTCATTCATGAAGCCAAAGTCCAAGGCGACCTGATAGGTTGCTCTGTAGGCGTTGCGCGGGTCTAGCAGTGCGCGCAAGACGGCCTTCATGCGTCTGTCGCGGATGTACTTGCTGACGCCGCCGAAAGACAGAAACAACTCGTAAAGTTTGCTGCGCGATACGTTTATGGCGCCGCCGAGATAGTCCGGAGACAGGTTGGGGTTGGTCAGGTTTGCCTCGATAATGCGGCGGGCGCGGGTCATCAAGGCCAGATTGACACCTTCCTGCCCTGCCTCGCTTTCATGTGGCATTCCATTCAGGCATGCTGCAATCAACCCCATGGTTGCGGGCACGAGTTGCTGGGCTTGCTGCATGTTCAGCTTGCTGGTCTGGGCGCTGACTGACGAGAGATGTTCGCGCAAAATCACGTTCAATGGATGGGCCGCCGGGAGTGTTTTTAAGTTGCTGTCATCCGGGCTGTGCAGCAGGGGCGCAAGCTGCTCGCGGGCAATCAGAATGGAGCGATTGCTGTAACTGCCCGAGATTGAGCCACCTTCCTGTGAGAAATCCAGAAAAATGCAGTCACCCTTGTTGAGGTTGACGCTCTTTTGCCCGGCATAGAATTCGGCGTTGCCCTCATCATGAACCATCAGCAAATAATGATCTACGCCATCTCGCGCCATGGCCGCATTGGTGCGGTTGGCGATGTGGGCCTGTGCTGTCACCTGAGAGAGCATGAGGGAATCGAACAGCACAGACTGGATCTCACCAAAGAAATCCAGCTGATCCTCGCCGCGGTGAATTTCTGCCTCGCAAAGACAGGCTAAGCTCTCTCGCCAGAACGCAAATCTGTCTTTTCGCCGGATGGAATTTAATGAGAATGAGTTTCTTGGTAGGCCGACGATCGGTTCCGTTTGAATTGCCTCACTCAACGGCCCGCCTCCTGCTGCATGAATGCTTTAGACATGCATACTATGTGATGTATTTGACAAGTACACAACTGCAGGCACCTATATAATTTAGTAGATGCTTATGGCGTTCAGGAGGTTTTTGAAGCCTCAGTTATCACGAGCAAAAATGCGTTCCTCAGCCTGCACCTTCACGACAGTTGCGAAGGTTTGCCTCTTACCACCTGCAATCGGTTTTGCATCAGAAACAGGTTTGTTATCTGGACCCTCAATATTTTGGGAATATTGCGATGAGTTGGGGCGCTTTGGAGTTGCCAGACCGACTTCAGCGCACATGAGCAATATGGTGGTGGGATGTTCTATCTTGGGATTAAAGGCAGGTTGGGCAGAGCGAAGTTCTGGTTGTTTAACCTGTTCTGGATTGGCCTGTTTATGTGTGCTCTGGTGTTCGTGATTGAAGTGTTCCCGATCGCTTCTCACCCCGTCCCAAGGACCATGGTAGTCCTCATGTCCATTGCCCTTTACTACATCCAGTTTTCACTGATGATCAGGCGTTTGCACGACATGGGAAAATCCGGCTGGTGGTTTGTACTCTATTTCCTTGTTCCGTCCATCTACTTCGCCCTCCTCCCAATGATCCCGGAATATGGTGCCTCACTTGTCGTCAGTCTTGTGTTTGCATTCGTGGCAATGGGCGGACTGGCGAACGTTGGTTTTGCAGCGGGGACGAAGGGACCGAACAGGTATGATGTTGAGCCGGTCCCGGCCCCGGTAGCTGCGTGAGCTGAGGTGCTTATTGCTTAGCTATCTTTAAGTGCTGTAGGAGCAAAACTTAGCCCGAAAGGTACTCAAGGACTGAGTAAACAGCTGCATTTTTCATTCGACGAGCGCGTACGTCGCCGATTAAATAAGCCTCCTTGAGTTTACTTTCTGTTGCGGCAAAAACATGACCAATCGTGTAAAGTTTAAGCTCGTTAAGTTTACCTAACTGCCAATCAGTTACGTCCAACTTAGAATTTGGTTTAGCTAGTTGGGCATTGAGATCGAAGCCTTCTTCTAATTCGGCTGTATCAATCTCCAAATCGATTAGAGACGAGAATGCTCCGTGTTTAGCGCCAAACTCACTCATTCGTTTTGGAGTTAATGAAGTTGCAATTTTAAATGCATGGCCTGTTGCTGTAGTTTCTAAGGCAAAAAGACATCCAAGGTTCACAATGTAACGTTTTCCAATTTCATTGCGCGTAGCACGAATTCCAGAAGCATGTTCGGTAAGCACGCCTGTATAACAAAGAATTCTCAAAGCTTCTTTTACTAACTGCGGCGCATCGCGATGCACCCAAATATAAGATGTAGTATTTTTTTCTTGAGAAAGGTATCCATCATTCTTTTTCTTCAGCTCAGGGAGCACTACATCTTCTAAAAAGTTGCGGCCCCAATCAATGATTTCTTTGTGCCCGAGATATTTTTCAGATAACAATGAGTGTTCTGACCATATGCCACTGCGATAATACTCGCGAACAACTCCATTGACTTCGCTGGAATTCATTTTGGGAGCTTCCGAAACTGTTTTCAACAACACCCTTGGATTACCTGTCGCTGCAAATGCTAAAACACTGAAGTTTTCATTACTCTTAGAGATTGCAGTCAACAATTTCGTATCAGCTTGTTTCTCCACAATCTGTAACATGCTGCTGATGTAAGTTTTTGCACCAACTTCTCGGTTTAAAGAAACAATAGTTGCGTCGTGATTTGGCTGAAATGTATCACCAAAACTTGTAACACCAGGATAGACTGCTGCATTGCAAGTTACCGTTGGGCATCTCAAGTCTCTAAAGAGAGTAAAAAACTGACGTTGTTGGGACGGCAGAAAAATATGTGCTGCCTCATCCATAAACAAAGAAAATCTTCGAACACCAGTTTCTTCAGCTAAGTCTTCCAATGCAAACTTAATGGCTTCAATATCTGGCAGTCCGGAAGTATCAACTTTTTCTCCAGGGTTCTTCCAAGACGCTTCATATGACTGGATTATTTTTTCGAGATTGGAAGTGTCTAGGTGATTAGCAGGTAAACCAGCCAATATGTTTGCACTCGGTGGCCGATTTGCCATGAGGCCAAATTTTTGCACGGTTCTTAAAACCGCGCTACAAATGCGTGCAAGCATCCAATTTCGGAACTGATCAGGATCGTCAGTCCTTATCAAAGAGCTGCTAACGAAGGTGATATATACTGGGAGTACTCGTTCTTCATCGAAATTCTGTTTAAGTTCCTGCTCAGCCACTCGCATTAAGAATGACTTTCCAACGCCTCGGCTTCCAACAACTATTGCTGGGTTGCGGCCCTTTAACTGATCTACAACCGATCGATCTTCTTTTGTTTCAACAAAATATCCTAATATCTCTGCGGCAGAGATATCCTCAGTACGATAAAAGAAATCAGGCATTTTGAGGCCTTCCAAAAAGTGTTTGTAATGGTTGCACAGTTGCGAACTCCTCAAGAACTATTGGTTCAATCTTTCTCAAAGTGCTGGTATCGGCAAACGAGGTGTATCGAAGAATAAATGCAAACTTTACAACGCGACTAGCCGCTGATGCTCGGTCATTCCAATCATCGAAGAGATCGGGTTTGAAGGCTATTTGTTGGTCGCTTTCATATGTTCTGGGATTCCCATGAACAAACTCTGAGCACTCTCGATAGAAAGTGACGGCAATGGCTTGGTACTGTCTTCCAAAATCAGCTAGGTCCGGAAAAAATACGTTTGCGAACTCTTTGGAAAAGACGCCGCTCTCCAGGCATGTAACTGATTTCCAATTGATATCCTTTCGTCCCATAAGCCAAAGACGAAGATGAATTTCGTTTGCTGAAAATAAGATTGTACTTAAGCTTAGTTCTGCAAAAAGCCTTAGACTATTGTTTGCTTGTCGGTAGTGCCCTGAAGCAACCGATGCTAGCGCATGTTCATACTCAACCAATGCTTTTTCGTACATAGCGACTTCGGGACGGTCACCAATTAGTAATTTGAGGAGGCCAAGATCGGTTGCATCATTGTGTGCAGCTGTGAAATTTCGAAGCCTTTCTTCATCACGATTTAACGAATCCAGCGACTTTATGCCCCTAGATAAAATATTTTTGTACGTTTTAACTACCATAGTCGATTCCCAAATATCCTCTTGCAATCATAGATATAATGAATCTGATAGTCATCAATTTTAAATTGTATTTTAGCTATTTCCTGGCGATATGACTGATGTGTGCTACTCTCTTCAAACTCCCATCCCCCCGCCTTTTAATCTCCCACCTTACTACAACGTAATGTCTTCCTGTTAGACGTGGGCGCGTTCGTCCCTCTTGGTCTCGTCTAAAAGGAACCCCTGCTGATGATCGATATGATTATCGTGGCTGGCTATTTGGTTGGCATACTTGTGGTGGGGTTGTGGGGTGGTCGGATTCAGCGGGGGCTGAAGGATTATGCGACGGCGGGGCGTGAGTTTGGGTCTCTTGTTATTTTCGCCACCATGTCCGCCTCTTTTATCGGCGGGGGCTTTTCTACCGGAAATGCGGAGAAGGTGTTTTTATATGGCGTTGCCAACATTGTGGCGCTGTGGGGCTTCAGCTGTAAAGAGATTGCGGTTGCCACGCTGATTGCGCCCAAGATGAAGGCGTTTCCTGATGCGGTGTCTGTTGGTGATGTTATGGGCAAGGCCTATGGCAAGCTGGCCAGACTGACCACGGGTGTCTGCGGTTTGTTGTTGTGCTGCGGTATTGTGGGCGCGCAGGTTGGGGCGATTGGCGTTATCTTCAACGTGTTTTTTGGGTTGGACCGGTTCTGGGGCATTGGGATCGGCTGCGGCATTGTTATTCTTTATACCACGCTGGGTGGTATGCGGGCGGTGGTCTATACCGATGTGGTGCAGTTCGTTATTCTTGCGATTGGCATGCCGCTGGTGCTGGGCTTTGGCATTTATCAAATTGGCGGCGTTGATGCGCTGTTTGCGGCGGTGCCGCCAGATCATCTGAGCCTGCCCGGGCCGGACTTTGGCTGGATGGGGCTGATTGGGCTTATTCTTGTCTTTATGTTTGGGGAGACTTTGGTGCCTCCTTATATGCAGCGCTTGCTGGCGGGGAAGACCGCGTCTGCCGCGGCGCGCGGTACACTCTATTCCGGGCTGTTCTCTTTTCTCTTCTTTGCAATCACCGGAGCCATTGGTTTGGTGGCCTTTGCGCTGGACCCGGACCTGAACCCTAATAATGCCATGGCCTTTGTGATTGTGAGCGTTATGCCGCCTGTGCTGAAGGGCCTGGTGTTTTCCGGTGTGATTGCGATTGTGATGTCCTCGGCGGATTCCTATCTCAACTCTGCCAGTATTGCGTTTGTGAATGATGTGTTGCGGCCTTTGCGGCGCAAAGAGATGCGGGAAGAGGACCTGCTGTTCATCGCCAAGCTGGTGACGCTGGTTGTAGGGCTGCTTTCTATTGTGTTTGCCGTCTCTATAGAGAGCATTCTGGATATTCTGATTTACGCCTACAATTATTGGGCGCCGATTGTGCTGGTGCCGCTGGTTGCGGCGATCTATGGCGCTCGTCGTGGAACCCCTGCGTTTGTGGCCGGGGCGGTGACGGGTGTTGTTGCGACGGTGTTGTGGCAAAGCGGGCTCGACTCGCCTTTTGATCTGCCCGGACTGGTGATTGGTGTGCTTGCCAATCTGGTTGTGTTCCTCTCCATGCCGAAATCTTCCATCTATATGCATGAGTGAGGGCGGCTGGTTTGCTCAAGACATTTTGATGTTTTGTGGGTTGCGGGGCGGGGTTGGTGCGCTAGCCTTTCAGCTAACCTGGAGCTTGATGCGTCCCTTTACGGTCACGCATCGTGCTCTCACATATTTGGTGGAGCGGTTTTATTGGGTTTGATTGCATAGGATCAAACTGATCACGCTCTTATGGAGGCTTTTATGCGTGCTTTTGTTTCTGGACTATTCCTCAGCTTGTTGGTGACACCGGTTTTGGCCGGAGAGGCTGATGTGGTCAACGTGAATGTGACCCCGCAGGCGGAAGGCTCCTATCGGATTGAGGTGAGTGTGCGCCACAGCGATGAAGGATGGGACCATTATGCCGATGCGTGGGAGGTGCTTTCTGAAGACGGCAAGGTGCTTGCTGTGCGAGTGCTGGCTCATCCGCACGTGGATGAGCAGCCGTTCACACGGTCTTTAAGCGGTGTGCAGATTCTAGAAGGGATGTCTCGGGTGGTTGTTCGTGCCAGAGACAGTGTTCATGGGTATGGCGGTGAGACGGTAACCGTGGACCTGCCGGGGCGGTGAGGCTGGTTCTGCCGGGGCAGGCTGTCATGGTTTGCGGTAGGATTTGGTGAGGCGGGCATAAGTCGGGTTTGGGCTGGGTGGCTCGGGCCTGACGGTGAGGGGGATAAGTAAGGCTCGGTTGGAGCTGCGGGTGCGGGCGGCTGGATCGGGCTTTCGCCGTGTTTGCCGACATAGGAACGCAAGATCGCGCGTCTCACACCGAAATAACGCAGACTAACGCATAAGAACGCAAACCCGGTGAAGGGCGGTTTGCGGCGGCTGAGCGACTCGCTGAAGTATCAGAGGGACGTTTGCGGTGGTTTGGGTGTGTTGGGGGTGTGAGTTTCGTTTGAAAAAGTTGGATATCCCCGTCTGTGCAAATTTTGGATTTGTTAATTTTTGTGGTTTTGGTTGGTTGTTATTGGCTTGTTTCTGGGGTTTTTGTGGTGTTGGTGGTGGTGTATGTGTTGATATATGAAGTTATTGAATTGTTTGAATTTTAGTTTTTGCCCGATTGTTTTGTTTTTTTGGAGTTTGCGTGTTGACGGGTCGGTCTGGTATCCC
>NZ_LCWX01000085.1:0-377 GCF_001431305.1 Pseudovibrio sp. POLY-S9 | reverse complement strand
AAGCTGCAACGCGAGCTTGGCTTGACCGCAACACAAGTTGCGCATCTGGAATTTCTGGTGGGTTATACCCGCGATCAGGATTGGCAGAGCGGCAGCAATCCGATTGTCTATCTGACGGTAAGTGCGACCGCCAACAAGCGTTCAATCTGCGAGCGCCAGGTGCTCAACATCGAGCGTGCTTTGAATCGCGCCGGTCTTGTGTGCTGGCATGACAGCGGCAACCTGCGCCGGTTCGGACATCGCTCAGCTGGTGGCGAGCTCCTTCAGGCGTTCGGTGTCAATCTTGCCCCTCTGGCCGCAAGTTACAAGCGGCTGCACCGCATGGCGCAAGAACTGGAGCAGCGTGCCCTTGTCTGGAAACAGCAAAAGACAACGCT
>NZ_LCWX01000084.1:0-612 GCF_001431305.1 Pseudovibrio sp. POLY-S9 | reverse complement strand
GGCACTATGTGTGAAGTAGTACCAGATGCCTTCTTCTGCCGTGATGCGATCTAAAAAGCTTAAGTGACTTTCCCGGTACTGCACGCAGTATTCGCGGGTCTCATGAGGCTCGGTCAGATCCCACTTCACATCCTCTACGCCATGTTCTTTCAGCAGGATCTTAACGATCTCGGGCACGCTTTTCTTCTGGAAGATCCGGCAGTCAGAGCCATGAGCCAGCCGGTGCAGGCTGGGCAGCAGTGTGAGCGAATAACTGGTGCGGTGATGGCCTTCATTGCCCCGGGCAATCTCGGCAATCACCCCGGAGAGATGGCGCAGGCCCTCGTATTTATGATGGATGGTCAGCGTGGCGGGCGTGTCGAGCAGGCTATGCAAGTCGAGAGCGTTGTCGGGGCTGGCAAGCTCAATCTGGATCTGCGTGAGCCCATTGAGACGCTCTGTTGCCGAGAACCCGGTGACCAGCAACTCCGCGTTGGGCTGCGCAGGAGCTGCAAAGGTGAAGGCCAGATCTTGTTCCTGGAAGAGCTGCGGGATTTGGACAATAGCATTCATAACAAACTCACTGGCAAAAGAAAAAACAAAGGATCTATAAGAATTAGGAGTGATCTGGCG
>NZ_LCWX01000083.1:0-263 GCF_001431305.1 Pseudovibrio sp. POLY-S9 | reverse complement strand
GTGCAGTACCGGGAAAGTCACTTAAGCTTTTTAGATCGCATCACGGCAGAAGAAGGCATCTGGTACTACTTCACACATAGTGCCAACGGCCAGCATACGCTGCAGTTCATTGATAACCCGCAGATCGTCTCCGAGTTGCCGGACCAGCCTAAGTTGGAATACAACGCCATGGCTGGTGGAGCTGTCAAAGGTGTCTATTGCAACAGCTTTGTTTTGCGCGAGCAGCTGCGCGCCACCAGCTTCATGCAGCGCGATTATTCCTT
>NZ_LCWX01000082.1:0-1950 GCF_001431305.1 Pseudovibrio sp. POLY-S9 | reverse complement strand
TGATTGAAGGGGCATGCCCCTTCAATCAAAAGTCAAAGCTGCGAAAGTGGGTAATTTTCAAGCAGCACAAATGGGGAAAATACATCCAGCACTGACAGTCATGAAGGTTGAGCTTAGGACAATAAGCCATCCGACCCAATAAATACCCACAAGCGCTAGGCCCAATGGAGTTCCAGAAACATCCCAGACGACCCTAGCCATCGGCTGCCAATAAAAGAAAATCAGGCACAAAGCCAGAGAGGACAGCAACACATAGGTGCTCCGCTCTATAGGCTGGGGAATAATTTTCTTCCAGATGAGTTTGAAACCGGGGCGCGCCATCACACTGTGCTGAAGTGCAAAAATCGTTAGCAGCAGTAGATTGATACCAAGGCTCGGTAGAAAAGCCCCAGGCGATCCTGAATCGATCCCCTTTGGCACAACAATGTTGGCTACAAAGCCAATGGCGTAAAGAAAGGTGAGAAAAAAGACGATGTAGGATAATATTCCATAAGAAAATGCAAGAGCGCGTCCCATATTAACCTCCAGGTTCCGTACGCCGCCTTGATCGCAGACGTTGACATAAAGGTGCGCTTGCTCTCTTGATTAAGAAAGTTCGGCTTTAATAGTAATTCACTACGGATTCCATAGTTGTTTTGTAAAACGGAGTTCATTACGTTCAGATTATGAAAACTTCCCGTAAGATCTTGCCCGGCAGCTTGTGTCCTGCGATAGCTTCAGCCGATGTTATCGGTGACAAGTGGGTTCTTCTTATTCTGCGTGAATTGTTTCTAGGATCTACGCATTTCAGTGACTTTCAACGGGCAATACCACGCGTGTCACCTTCGATTTTGAGCAACCGCCTCAAGTCGCTAGAAGACGCAGAACTTATTCTACGCAAAACCACTGAAACTGGCCGAACAAAGGAATATCGGCTTACCAGATCGGGAAGGGAGTTGGGGCCGATCATCGATGCCATGGCTGTTTGGGGGCTACGTTGGCGAAGTCGCCGTATAATGGAGCAAGACTGTGATGTTGGCGCGTTCATGTGGGACTTCCATCGAACTCTGGCAACAGATGCGATGCCGGGCGGCGAAACAGTGATCCACGTGCACATTATCGATCAAAGCAGGCTCGGTAGCTGGTGGATTTTAGCGAATGGCAAAACCGTAGATCTATGCACAGATGATCCGGGCCACGATGTGGATGTCTATATCAGTGCGCGGCTTGAGTGCCTAGTATCCATTTGGATGCGCGATATTTCAATCAACAAAGCAAAAGCGAATAACGATTTATACCTTGAGGGCTCCAGAGAACTGGTTCAATCTGCTCAGGACTGGTTCGCCTGTTCTCCTTACTCGAAAATTAAACCTGCCCCGAATATTTGATCTCGGTAAACCGCTACTGTTCAATACCTGCTGGTCGTTTAAGCAGGGTACTGCAAGAAGGCGTTGAGACCTACGATCACATTCTCCACCTCCACAATCGCTCTTAATCGGCAGGAGCTTGCTTTGCGTGTATGTCTTCAAGGTTATGATTGCTGCAGCAACATTGGTAACTATCTGCTCCCCGCCGAAGCCATATGGATGAGATATGGGGCTAAACACCTCAGCAGCGAGTGCCGCTGCTGAGGAAGCGTTCAAAGATATCCCTAGCAAGGCCCGCAAGCGCTATTCCGCAGAAGACAAGATCCGTATCGTGCTTGCCGGATTACATGATGAAGACAGTATTGCTGAGCTGAGCCGGTAAGAAGGTATCTCGCAGAGCTCTACTACAATTGGTCCAAGGAAGTTTCTTGAAGTAGATAAGAAATGGCTTGCTGGGGACACCGGCAAGGGCCCTGTTGCAAAATACCTTAGCGCCTACAGAAAAAGGGCCATTACCTGATGGGGTGGATGGCTCCTGCTCCCACCAACGCCGTAATGCGTCATACTGCAGTTGTCATGGACAGCAAACGAATGGAGCCACCCC
>NZ_LCWX01000081.1:0-5073 GCF_001431305.1 Pseudovibrio sp. POLY-S9 | reverse complement strand
AAAGGAGAACTAGACCTAAAAAAAGGCTGGTCACCAAACCTCAAACTGGGGAAATTTGGTCCAGCACTTTTGGGGAAATTTGACCCAGCATTGACACCCCAGATAGATGCAGATAATTCGAGCTCAAAATCGCGATGTTTGCAAGCCCGACGGATTATGATTGCAGGTTCTTACAGTTAGGATGCGGGTGCAAAGGTGCGTAGATGACAGTGAAGTCAGTCTATGGTCGTTCATCGTTAAGCGGGGCGCAGAGAAGATTGCTAGTGGTTATCGCGGGAGTAAAGCGGATGCGGTCTTTGAAGCTGAGCAAGCTTATGATGACAGTCTCGTTTGAGGTGATGAAGTAAGTACACCGATATTTTAGTTTACAAAGGCAGCAGGGCGATATTTCGTAGTGTACTAGTTTTGTAATACCAGAACAAAACTAGAAAGAAACTTTATCATAAGCTAACAATTCTTAATGTGCATTTGTATTGGTAGGTCAACTCACAGGTATTACATAAGTTATCAGTCGTATTTGTTGCTGCTATTTCGATAAATGAGTATTTAATTTAGTAAGGCTCACGGACAGGCGTAAGGCTTAACTTTCTATCGCCAGTGAGCTGAAACTGCGCTGACACGAGACCAGCTGTTTGCGCCCCGAACTTCGTAGATCGAGATCCGAAAAGCAGTCATTCATGAGCTCTCAGGCTAAAGCAAACACAAAAGCTACATTTTTGCCTGCCCGTTTGGAACGTCACTCTCTTCAGGCTGATGTTGCTCCGGGCATCACCGTAAATCCTGCAATGATTTATCTTGCCAGACTGCAGTCTGATGCCAGCAAACGCACGATGACGAGTGTTCTGAACAGTGCAGCCAAATGGTTTGCACGAGATGATACTGCGACCTGGCGGACGTGTGAATGGGCAAGGTTAAGTCGTGTGGCTATCATTGGATATGCTGAATATCTACGTAAAGACAAAAGGTTATCTTCGCGAAGTATACGAAACTCAGTGGCAGCACTCCGAGGTGTAGCTCGTGAAGCATGGCTTGCTGATCTCATGCCTGAGAATGCTTACAGGAAAATCAAAGAAGATCTTCCGCATGTTAGTGGTTATCAGATAGCCAAAGGGCGCGCTCTATCAAAAGATGAGTTACTTGCGATGCTGAAGACATGTGATCAGAGGCATAATATTCGTGGGCTACGTGATGCTGCCATTGTGTGCATATTGTCCATGTGCGGGCTACGCAGGGCTGAACTGGTTCATTTAGATTACGAACACATTGATTGGAATACCAGCACGCTCACTTTTATTGGAAAGGGAAACAAGGAAAGAATAGCGTTCTTGCCAGCGGCAGCACAAAGCAGATTGTGGGATTGGTGCGACCGGGTCCGTGGTTCTCACGAAGGTGCTCTGTTCTTTGGCATATCACGTGGGGAGGCCATCACAGAAGACCGATTAACTGCAGACGGCTTGCATTACATTGTAACCAAGCTGGCGGCTGAGGCCAAAATCTCACCGTGTTCAGCTCATGATCTGAGACGCACCTACGCCACTTTACAATTTGAAAGTGATGTCGATATCCTGACAATTCGTGACAACATGGGCCATGCCAGCGTCACAACCACTCAGATTTATGACCATCGGAACCTGGCTACTCGTCGCAAGAGCACAGAGGTTTTTGAGTTCTGACAGAACCGTTGGTTAGTCGACACGATTGGACCGTAAAACCGATGCAGATTTCTGGCCTGATTGTGGTGCCCTTAGACATTGAAACTCATTTGGTATGCTCACGATCCGCTGAACGAAGGAACTCGCCCAGCTGTTTCAGTTTCTCAAGGAGTTCATCAAAGGTGACGATCTCGACGTCCTTTGAATTTCTACGGAACAGCTCGAACGACTTCTGGCGGTCCTCACCTTCAGGCGTCGTTCCTACAACCAGACAGCAATGAACTGCGTAGGACTCAATGTCGTAGAGCCGGGAGTTTTCCTTGATCTGAGCAACTTGTTTCTGGAGCTGATACTTCTGGTCGAGTGCCTGATTGATTGATCCAGATAGGTCTGAGGAAGGAGTATAGACCCCCTCGCGGAATGGCCGCTTGTTCAGCACTGGTGTATGTGGCGTCTTGATCTCGAACACAGCGGTATTATTGGTCAAGCTGTTTTTGACGAGGAAATCAGTGATCTTCTCACCTTCCCCGGATAGTTTCCGTCCGCCTACCGACGCTTGATCGCGCACCTTGATCACAGGGTAGCCGAACGCCATGTTCAGGATAAACGAGTTGGCGTTGAAGAACTCCTGCCACTTGGCTTCGTCAAGTTTCTTCCCTAGCATTCCTTCGAAACGCTCAATCAGTGCCTCAAGGGTCACGAGTTCAATGTCGCTCTGCAATTGTGCAAGCCGTTCTGTCTGCTCCGTTCCCAGTGATTTCGCGGTCTTCGTCAGGGCATGAATGACGGCATCCTGTACGTCTTCTGCCAAGACTTCCTCACCCATTGCTTTCGCAGTGATCATGCGGCGAACCGGGGAGCGCCCTGCCGTTACCTCCACCTGCGGTTTGCCGATTCTATCAGCGAGGTAGTTATAGGTTGTCGCGTCCTTCACCGAGCTCCCAGCTAACTGGCTGGCGGTAGCGATTGAATTGATCTTACGGCGCACCTTGTCGAAGTCCGCTTTTGAAATGAAGAAGATACCTGCGGCATCGTCCGCACGAGTCTCCTCTGTTGGTGAAATCACAATCGAGGTACAGTCCGACATCGCTTCCACGGCTTCAACGACAAAGCGATACTCCTTTGCCAGTCCGAGCCCGTAATCGGGGTTCTTGGTGAACCCCGACGGAAATTTATGCAAAACTTCTATGATGTCGTCGCGCGTCTTTGGTAACTCTTCATCTAAATGCACGTCCCAAAGATCGGTTTCCGCGATGGTGATCTCGCGAATCTGCTGGTATTTTGGCTTTAGGAACTCCGGCTGGCGCGGCAGCATACTGACCGGGAAGACTGAGATGTAGTGATCCTGGGCCGACATCTTGAGTAGCTTCACGCGGTGCTTTTCCCGATCTTTCTGGTCAATTCCAGCGGCACGCAGTCGTTCATCTTCAGGGGTGAACCAAACATCGATGCATCGCGGATGAAGCTCCTCAATCTGGATTTCTCCTTTTGGATCTGGCAAAGGGGTAATAACTGCCATCTATTCAGCGGCCTCCGTGGAATCGCATTTAGAATACTGAAAGAACTGATAGTGAGTTGCTCCAGTGTCCGGTTCTGCCCAGTACCTGAGCAGATCCCTTGCGTGAGATTGGTTCAGAACGAATGGAATCTTTTACATGTATCCTGAACATGCCCAATCTGAGCCCCTTGTTCAAAAAATTCAAATAAAATTCGAAAACTGAAGATTTTACGATCCCAACTTTTTTAAATAAGGGAGAGATTATGAGTTGCATCCCCCAAAAAACTTTTGGTGGATCGTAAATATCGTTGTATTATGAGCATATTAGATGATGTTGTTGGGAGCGGATTTGCAGTTTGCTTCTACTGCTCATCTGACTAAGGCCGATGAGGCTTTAAGCTGTTAAGTGAAACTTCAGCTGCTTTGAATCCTCTTTCGCTAAATAGGTATTGGAAGGCTAAGCCCTCCTATTTAATCCGACTTGAAAAGCAAGTTCGGTAGCGCGTGTTTGCGCGCAAATTTCCGCGCTGATCGTATGGATATCCATCTGGTCAGCAATTCAAAAATGCATCCAACCCAAGAGGTGAACAGATGCAGAAAATATTACTAAGGAGAATGAGTTATGTACTCAATAAATTGGAGGACTATCTTCCGCCGTAAAAGACTTTTTTTTAGAGTGGCAAAAATCACAACGGACCCAACAGGTTTGTCAGCTTTGTTAGCAGCAGCAGATTTAAGTGTATACGCTTATCATGTGCTGAAAGAGTTTGGTCAAACGGGACGTTGGAACACCGATCAGCCGGTCGGTCTCTTTTCTTGCTTGGAAGGGCCATTGAAGGCTTGGCTAACGGAGGAGCAATATGAGGTACTTGAGGACATGGTCACAACGGTACTTTAACGAGAATGAGTGAGCCAACAGGTCATTAAGCCTGTTGGCTCATCAGCTTACACAATGCTGTCGGTCGTCAAATGCGCAGGATCTATCAGGGTGGAACTTCCATCAGATCCGAGATAGCTGTCTTTGGTTGATAATACTCAACCCCAAAATGCACACTCGTTCCAGTTAGCCTAAGTTCTTTACCTCCAGGGCGCTAGTTGTGAGGGACCTGGCACTTTGCGGCGATAACGCTCCGGCACGACCGCTTTCGGGTCAGCTGGATAGATATGGTGGCCGTTAAACTTACCACCAGGATCAAGCGTCTGCTCGCCCCAGGGATAAAGTTCGACGATGACATCCCTCCAGGCCCCTATTGGGTAGCTTTCTTCAGCAGCAAAATTTATGTAGCGGCCTTTTTCCATGTCAACCGCGATCATGTAAAACCAGTTATGAGCTTCACGGTGGAAAGGATCATCTACATTGAGGTGATCCGGACAGTAGCGGGCTTCAAAGTTCACTTCCCGCACAAGCGGCCCCATATAAGTGGTGGTGCCTCTATATGATCCCATGTCATCCTTGACACTGACAATCATTCGGGTGGTTGAGGGATCAAGATAATCAATACCTTTGGTCAGTTGCAAGCGAAGTGGTATTGATTTGATACCGGCTAGACAAGGTTGTGCCTCATCTTCTCGCTGTTCTTTCGCGCGCCAGATCTTTTGGTCTTCCCAGTATTCCTCAGCCAGAACATGACCTGGTCGCTCATCGGTGATATCATCACTTAATGATTTCCACATGGCCTTTGTTAGTCCTCTCAAGCCTAGATCAATTACAACAGCAAAGATAATTGCCGTGATGGCAAGCCGCTTGCCCCACTTCCACTTGCGGGTCCGGCGAAGCTCCTGAAACTTGCTCATAAATACCCCCTACTCGAAAACCTTGCGTCCTGAGGGCGCGCTTCCAGGTGTGTTGCCTTCAGTAACACCGCCCAATGCGCCGTCCGGATGCCAGACGACAATATGCTCCTTGCCGTCATCAAGTCGGAC
>NZ_LCWX01000080.1:0-977 GCF_001431305.1 Pseudovibrio sp. POLY-S9 | reverse complement strand
AAAAGGAGAACTAGACCTAAAAAAAGGCTGGTCACCAAACCTCAAACTGGGGAAATTTGGTCCAGCACTTTTGGGGAAATTTGACCCAGCATTGACATCCTGCAAGTGTGACAGAACAGCTGGACAGCAAAGCCGCCGTCGTTAGAAGCCATTTCCGCAAAGTCATAAAGCGCACCAATTTGGGTAAATCTGCAAATATGCGCTTGTAATAATTATGCAGCGGCGTAATTCATAGACAAATCTGACACTAACAAACGATTTTCTTACAAAGGTCTGCACGTGCATTCTTTTTTTCAACACAACTTCTGTTATATAACACGGGCTAAGTCCCTGATTGCTTTGCTACTCTTTTGCACATCTGCTTCTGCACAAGAAAATCCCTCAGACACGCTCAAGTCACAAAGCGATTGGCAAATCCTGTGTGACAGCCCCAACCAGGCGGTGCAAACCAGGCAAAATTGCCGAATGTCACAAACGCTTGTTGATCAAGAACAAGCCCGCTCTTTACTAGTTGCGCGGGTTTTTGCTGGCAAACAGCCATCGTTGCTGATTCAAACCCCCTTGCAGGTGTTCGTAAAAGCTGGGGTCGTTGTGCAGGTGGACAAAGGAAAGCGCTACGCCTTTGCCTATGAGTTTTGCAATACAGAAGGATGCTTTGCAGGGATCCCGTTACCAGCGTCGCTGTTAAATAGCTTTAAGCGTGGCAAAACAGCGGTATTCAGGATTCAGGATACCCAGGGAAATCAGGCAGGCTT
The DNA here is from genome assembly GCF_001431305.1 of Pseudovibrio sp. POLY-S9. NCBI lineage: Bacteria > Pseudomonadati > Pseudomonadota > Alphaproteobacteria > Hyphomicrobiales > Stappiaceae > Pseudovibrio > Pseudovibrio sp. POLY-S9. The sequence goes on along the minus strand of NZ_LCWX01000080.1, from coordinate 222 downwards.
TGACATTTCTCTGAAGGGTTTTACAAAAACCTACAAAGAACTGATGCAGAAACAGTAAGTCGCTATCGAGGCTACCGGCAATAAAAGCGAGGGACATTTGCGAGGGCTGTGCCTGTTTTTCTGCCATTCGGTAGAGTCGGGGAGAGACGCGCCCTGCGGTAGATGAGGGGAGTAGCTGTTGACCGGCTGCTTTCGCACACTGCCGGTGCCTCAATCCTCACC
>NZ_LCWX01000079.1:97821-135666 GCF_001431305.1 Pseudovibrio sp. POLY-S9 | reverse complement strand
CCATCGGGGAAATCTGCGACCTCTACAATCCGACAGAATGCTGGAACTACTTCAAAGCCGCAGGATGCATCTCAAATTAATCTCGAAACGCTTTAGTGCTTGTCCGCCTGCCCATGCAAATGCCCAGAACGGGGAGGAGACACCGAGTTCTTTCAGCTCTTCTTCACCCATGCGCCAGAGATCGACGCTTTCGTCTGCCAGGTGAAGGAATATGGACGGCGCATGAGGAACAGGGTGTTGCCGTGTCTGTTCCAAAATAAAAGCGCGCCGGTCCGTAATTTTCATCGTGAGATCAGACCTCAGATGGGTCCATTCCTGCCATTTCCAGAACCACGGCCCATTCTTCCGGCTTTACCGGCTGAACAGAAAGGCGCATGGAAGTCACGAGGGCCATATCGGAAAGGCGTTCTTCGGCCTTCACTTGCGCCAGTGTTACTGTCTGCGGGAGGTCTTTGACGGCTTTGATGTCTACGCATTCCCAGCGTGGATCATCTGTCGTGGAATCCGGGTGTGCGAGCGCGCAGACCTCTACGATGCCGACAACTTCTTTGCCGATGTTGGAATGGTAGAAGAAGCCCCGGTCTCCGATCTTCATGTCGCGCATGAAGTTGCGGGCCTGATAGTTGCGTACGCCGTCCCACTCTTCGCCTTCTTCGCCCTTGGCTTTTTGATGATCCCAAGACCATTTGTTAGGTTCGGATTTGAACAGCCAGTATTGCAACTTTGCCTCCATTAAAAAGAGCACCTGTCTACAATGAGAGACTGGTGCTCCAGAATTGACGTGTTGTAATACTTACAACAAAATTAGGCTTCCGGGTTCTTAATTACCCAGTTCCAAGGACGGATCTCAACAGATTCAAAGAGGCCTGCGAGTGAATAAGGATCTTCATTAGCTACTGCCAATGCTTCGTCCCTGTTCGCAGCTTCTACCAAGACCAGCGAACCCGTCGGAGATACGAGGTCATCACACATAAAAGGACCAGCTGCCTTCAAGCGATCACCAAGACCTTTGAGAAAATCGAGATGGTCTTGTCGTGTTTTCTGGCGAAGGTCTTCAGAATGCGCCTTATCAGTGCAGATGAGAGCGTACAGCATATTGGATACTCCAGTAGCAGGTTTTCAACCTAACCATTTGATCCCTGATATACAACCAGGCAATTCCTAGCTTAAAAGGATTCTACTAGGGGTGTGTCTCTCGTTTGAGGGGGCGCGTCATTAAGTCGCTCAAAGCCTGTGCGACGTCGATTTTCCCAGCTACGATTTGTGACACGGTGTTTGCAATTGGCATGTCGACACCATATTCGGCTGCCAAGGCGACCGCGATATTAGCGGAGTGAGCGCCTTCTGCAAGCTTTTGTCCCGGTGCAACCAATTCCTGCGGAGTTCTACCCTGTCCGATCTTTAAGCCGAAGGCAAAATTTCGTGATTGGGTTGAGGAACATGTGAGGACCAGGTCACCAAGACCAGACAAGCCTGTGAGTGTTTCGCTTCTGGCATTCAGTGCCATGCCGAGGCGGGTCAGTTCTGCGAAGCCACGGGCCGTCAAAGCTGCCTGTGCGCTGGCGCCGAGGCCGTAGCCGACGGCTGCGCCACAAGCGATTGCGAGCACGTTTTTGAGGGCTCCACCAATTTGCACGCCGATGAGATCATCAGTTGCATAGGGGCGGAAGCTGTTTGAGGCGAGTGCTGCGGAAAGTTGGTCTGCTACTGCACCGTCTTCAGCCGCGATTGTGACGGCTGTTGGCAAGCCCTTTGCCACGTCATGTGCGAAGCTTGGGCCGGACAGCGCTGCCGGGATGGCATCAGGCGCCACGGACTTGATCACCTCAGACAGGAGCTGACCGGTTGATTGCTCGATGCCTTTTGCGCAGAGAACGATTGGTGTTGCTGGCTTTAAGAACGGCCTGATCGCTTCTGTCATCGCCCGTGTTGTTTGCGCCGGGGTGACGAGTAGGAGCGCGTCAGCACCGCTGACAGCATGCTTGAGGATGCCGGTTGCGGTGATTTGCTCTGTCCACTCGATGCCGGGCAGGTATTTCGGGTTCTGTTTGCTGGCGTTTATTGCGGCGATGGTTTCTGCATCGCGGGCCCATAAGGAGACTTCCCGACCTGCTCTTGCGGCTGCCAAGGCGAGCGCAGTTCCCCAAGATCCTCCGCCAATTACAGCGATCTTGTTTAGAGCAGTGGTCATGTTGTTTTCCTTATTGGGTGATGTTCAGTCGTTCGCACAGTTGCTCAAGAGGGATATCGAACCCTCCGTGCATTGTTAGCTTGGACTTAGTTTCGTTGTCTGCCAAATCAACCCAGAAGAAGCGAAAGAGGATAGGATCTCCACCGTCATTTGGGCTCATTTCGTAATGATCCCAAGTCTGCTTTGCTTTTTCCTGAATTTTGAGATGGAAAAATTTGCGGCGGTGCAGTTCTGGCCCTGAGGTGAGAGCGTCGTCATACAAGAAGTCATGGCCAGTGAATTGCTCAAGTGCACCGGAAACACTGAGGCCGGTTTCTTCTTCAAACTCGCGTTTGGCGGCCTGCAGATAGCTTTCACCCGGATCAAGCGTTCCACCTGGCACCTGAAATGTGCCTGCGATGTCGGTTTCTGGTTCGTCAAAAACGAGAAGATGTGTGCCGCAGGTCATGTAGACGTAAGCTTTGTGCCGAGGCTGCAATGTCGTTTCCACCATGAATCAATCAAATCAATGTTGTTTGAATTTGGCAGATGTTATTTGCAGGAGTTTGTTGCAAGCAAGGCGTTATAGCAGTTTGCACATAATAAGCAGCATGACACGCGCTTTAGCGCCGCATGGTTTTACCTGCAGCGTGGAATAGAATGCCCCGAAAGTTCGGGTGTGAGCAAGGCGAGCAGGCAGTGCCTGCGCATTGTAAGTAAATTAGTTTCTTCGGCATTGGCTGCTCGCCTTGCCCGGGCGTATTTGTATGAAACAAGGTCTCCTCCGAAAGGCATTGGGAGCAGGCACTGTCAACGATGCACACACTTGCCAGAGACAGGTGTGATTGTCGGTGATAGCTAAACGCCTGCCAGTGTAGACGCCCATCGGGTGACCAGCTTCCGCTTGGTCCCTGCACTAAAGACTTTCAAGGGGTGTTTCAACGAACCCGCCGGGTGATGCGTTACTTCGCCCGGTAGCCCCGCCCAGCCCACGCCGAACTGATGGACGGTCCACCAGCTGCCCGAATACGTGAGCACAACACTGAGAATAAGCGCGGTTGAGGACAGGGGGATAAGTTTTAGCGCTTCAGAACTGAAAAATCCCGCAGGTGAGGCGGGATTTTGGAAGTATGTTTGTGCCGTGTGGTCGTCGCTAAACCTTCGCGCCTTTGCGACCGAAGCCGACGACGCTTTCGGAGATTTTGTCTAGCGGCCAGCGTGGGCGCGGGGCTTCGTTCATGTCGTCGCCCTTACCGTTTTGCTCCAGAATAGATGGGTCTTCGGCAACGAGTTTTCTCAGACGCTCAGCTCCAGCCCATGCAATCATGGCGGCGTTGTCTGTGCACAGTTTGTGCGGTGGTGCGATTAATTCTGCACTATGTTCCGCGGCAACTTCGTTTAGACGAATCCTAATTGCTTCGTTTGCTGCAACACCGCCCGCAATAACCATTTTGACAGGCGTATCCGGATAGCGATCTTTAAATAATTCGAAGGCTCTTGCACTGCGTTTTCCGAGAACATCCGCGACAGCTTCCTGGAAGGAGGCGCACAGGTTGTTGACGGTTTGCTCGCTGACAGGCTCTTCTTTTAAGGCGGCGGTGCGCACTGCTGTCTTCAACCCGGCAAAAGACATGTCGAGGCCGGGGCGGTCCAAAAGTGGGCGTGGCAGTTTGTAGACGGTTGGATCACCAAGTTTTGCAGCTTTTTCTACAGCCGGACCACCGGGATAAGGCAGGCCGAGCAGTTTGGCTGTTTTGTCAAACGCTTCACCAATCGCATCATCAATGGTTGTGCCCAATCTTTCGTATTCCCCAAGAGCTTTTACGAGGAGATACTGGGTGTGTCCGCCGGAGACGAGGAGCAGCAGGAATGGGAACTCAACCTGATCCGTCATGCGTGCGGTGAGGGCGTGACCTTCCAAATGATTCACTGCAATCAATGGCTTATTGATTGCCATGGCGATAGATTTTGCTGTCATCAAGCCCACGATGACGCCGCCAATGAGGCCGGGGCCAGCGGTTGCAGCAACTGCGGATAGATTAGAGTACTTCACATTTGCTGTTTTCATCGCCTGATCTACGATACCATCCAGCAACTGAATGTGGGCGCGCGCCGCAATCTCTGGTACAACACCGCCGAACGGTGTGTGCTCATCGATTTGAGAATGCACCACGTTGGACAAAATTACGCATTTGCCATCTTGATCAATCTCAAGGACAGCAGCGGCAGTTTCGTCACAACTCGTTTCTATGCCGAGGATGGTCAGCACGTTTGGTCTCCTTTGGCCGCTTGGTTTTTGTCGTTCTCTCATGCGCAAAGCATGGTTGATTTCGCGGGCCGATGATTTTATGTCGCTCATCTAACATGAGCCCCTAGCATTGGGAATGTGATCCTTGCAAACAAAACCTATAAGAATTGGTACACGTGGAAGCGCCCTGGCACTGGCCCAGGCGTATGAAACACGCGCTCGTCTCGCGAAGGCACACGGGTTAACCGATGATGACTTCGAGATTGTTGTTATAAAAACAACGGGAGACCAAATTCAAGATAGGCCTCTTTCCGAAGCAGGCGGCAAAGGCTTGTTCACTAAGGAAATTGAGGAAGCTTTGCTGGATAAGTCCATTGATCTGGCAGTTCATTCTTCCAAGGATATGCCGACAGTGCTGCCGGATGGTCTGGGCATGACCGCTTACCTTCCACGTGAAGATGTGCGCGATGCTTTCATTTCTCCAAAGGTAGAAAAACTGACAGATCTTCCACAGGGTGCTGTGGTCGGGTCTTCCAGTTTGCGTCGTCAGGCACAGATTAAGCGTCTGCGTCCTGATCTTGATGTGGTGATGTATCGCGGTAACCTCCAGACCCGTTTGCGCAAACTTGGTGAAGGTGTGGTTGACGCAACCTTCCTTGCTTACGCTGGTCTGCGTCGTCTGGGACAAGGTGATCTGGTGACGTCTTTGATGGATGTGGAGCACTTCCTTCCTGCTGTCGGGCAGGGCGCGATTGGTATTGAGGCGCGTCTTGGTGATGAAGAGACTGCGCGCATTCTTGCGCCGATCCATCACGCTGAGACCGAGAGCCGCCTTTTGCTGGAGCGTGCTTATCTGGCTGAGATGGATGGTTCTTGCCGTACGCCGATTGCTGGTCTCTCTCATGTGGAAGGGGATCGTATCCGTTTCCGCGGTGAGGTGATCAAACCGGATGGCAGCCAGACGCACACAGTTGAAGGCGAAGGCCTGTTAAGTGATGCTGAAGAGATTGGCCGCGAGCTTGGCAAAGAGCTGAAGGCGAAGTCTGGTCCAAACTTTCTGGAGCTCTAATGAAAATACTCGTGACCCGTCCTCAGCCTCAAGCGGATAAAACTGCACAGAAGCTGATTGCTATGGGACACGAGGTGATTGTTGAGCCGATGCTGAGTTTCCAGCCGCTGACCGTTGACGGTGATGTGGCTGGGGACGCCAAAGCAATTGCTGTGACGAGTGCGAATGCCATTGAAGCCCTTGTCTTCAATGGTCTTGTTTCACAGCTTCAGCACCTTCCTCTCTATTCTGTGGGTGAGGCGACAGCCAAAGCTGCAGAGGCTTCCGGTTTCCAAGAGATCATATGTGCGGATGGGGATGTTGATTCCCTTGGCGGACTGATTGCGGACAGCAAGCAGGCGGGGCCTGTCTTTTACCCTGCAGCGATTGACCGCAGTGGTGACCTGGTCGGACAACTTGAGCAGCACGGCATTGCCTGCCGTATGGTGGAGGTCTACCAAATGGCTGCTGCGACTGGCTTTTCTGAGAAAACCCGTGAACTGATTGCAGCAGGGATGCTGGATTGTGCGTTGTTTTATTCTCCGCGAACAATTCAAATTTTTCTCAGCCTTTCAAATCTTGAAAAAACCATAGTGTTTCTTAACTCTATGAAAGCATTATGTGTTTCAAAGCGGGTTGCAGAGCAGGCTGGAGCGTTTGGCGAGGTTTTTACTGCGAAAACGCCGCGTGAGGATAGCTTGTTTGAACTTCTCAATGGTTCGATAAGTTGAGAGGAAGTGATTTGCACTTCTCTGAGCCCTATGGAGAAGTCGCAGTTTGTTTGGCAAGGTGCTAATTCTCCCTGATAGCAGTTTGCTAAAGGGATGCTTATGTTAAGAAAGAGGCCTCTTAAGAGGCCTTGTCGAGATTGCGTGACTATGAAAATTGGCGCGGCTGGAAACTGCTTGAAACGCGCCATTCTAGGAGGTTTTGATGGCTGCTGATGACAAAAAGGGTGGTGCGTCCACCGGGGCAGGCTCGGGTGGTGGAACATCATCACGGAAATCTCCGCTCTCCAGTGGAACCCGAAAGCCTGTCACGATTGACCTGCCTGCGAAAGACGTTTCCAAGACTGATAAGCCTGCCGCGAGCGCTGGTCCTGCGGCCAAGCCTGCTGCGAGCAAGGCGACTTCTACCAAGGCGGGCTCTGTGCCGCCAACTGGCAAACAACAATCACAATCATCCGCGAAGACTGAAAATACTGAAGCGACGAAAGCTGCTGCTGCGAAGCCTGCAGCGGGCGCTAAACCATCTGCGGGGGCACCTTCTGCCTCAACAACAGCCAAGCCGACTGCTGCTGCAAGCGCAAAGGCCGCAGTTGATGAGAAGAAGGATGCTGCTGCATCCAGCACAGCGAAGCCTTCAGCTACGAAGACGACAGGCGCCAGCAAGGCAACGACTGCTAGCAAAACCTCAACCACTTCTGCTGCGAAAGAGCCTGTGAAGGGCAAGGATGATAAGGCTGGTTCGGGTGGCAAGGATACGCCTCCGCCGCCGCCTCCTTCTGGCAAAGGTCCCGGCGGGCCTGCTGATAAGCCTCCGCATCCGCCCAAGCAAGGCGCTGGGTTTGGCGCAATGCTTGCTGCTGGCGTTATTGGTGCGCTGATTGTTGCTGGTGCTGGCGTTGGTCTGCATCAGGTTGGCATGCTTCAGATGATTGGCGCCGGCTCTGGCCAGAATGCGACAGAAGTTCAGGCTCTTCTGGAAAGCTCCAAGAACCGCTATTCGCAGCTGAGTCAGGAAATTACCGCGCTGAAAGATCATGCGGCGGGTAGTTTTGCGGCTAAGGAAACCATTCAGAACCTGACTGATCAGCTGGACGCGATCCAGAAAGAAACCAGCACTAAGTTGAGTGATGCGACTGCTGGTGTGACCGCGAAGGTGCAAGAGCAGGTTTCGACGCTTGGTGCTGAGATTAAAGAGCTGAACGAATTGATTTCCAACGGTGCAGCCGGTGATGGTGCTGCTGTTGCCAGCATGAAGAAGACACAGGATCAGCTGACTAAGCAGGTTGCTGATCTGACCGCAGCGTCCCGAAAGAATGCTGAGCAGGTTCTGAAAGGCATGCAAGGCAGTCTGACAGATTTGCAAAAGCAGTTTCAGGCATTGAAAGAAGCGCCGACACAGCTGAAGGATCTCGGTTCACAGTTGGCTGTAACTGGTTCCAAGGTGGATGAAGCGCTTGCGCAGATTGGCAAGTTGACGGCAGAGCAGAAAGTTCTTGAAGGCAAGATTGAAGCGCTGACGCAGGCGAATGCCGAGACAACACAGCAGATTACTGCACGTGTTGACCGGTTGGAGAAAGCTCTTGGCACTGCAAGTGCGCAGGAGCGGGCGGCGCGTGCAATCGCGATTGCCTCTTTGCGTAATGCAGTTGATTCTGGTGAGACCTATGAGGCGGAACTGGCTGCCGTTGAAGCTGTACTTCCGGGGGATGCTGCTGAGCTGGCGCCACTGAAGGCAAGTGCTGCGAGTGGTATTCCGTCCTCTGCCGCGTTGATTGCCGGATTTGGTAAGGTCGCGCGTGATATGAGTGCGGTGTCGCTGACGAGTGAGAATGATGATGTGGTTGATCGTCTGTTCTCCAGCGCCAAGTCACTGGTTTCTGTTCGGACGCCGACAGACAGTGACGGCACGAGTTCCGGCGAGTTGCTTGGCACGATGGAATCCCGGGTTTCTGCGGGTGATCTTGCCGGAGCGATTAAGGCTTACGATGCTTTGCCAGAACCGATGCAACAGGTTGGTGCAGCGTGGGCCGAGCAGGTGAAAGCCCGTTTGGCAGCAGATGAATTGGTGAAGAAAATCACCGCTCAAGTTTTGAAGTCGCTTGTTTCTGAAAACAAGTAGTATCGGAAAGGAGCGAAGGACATGGTCCGCGTTCTCATCTTTTTCGCGTTTGTATTTTTACTGGCTCTTGGCGGAGCCTGGATGGCAGATCGTCCGGGCGTCGTTACGCTTGAATGGCAGGGGTATGTTGTTCAGGCAAGCTTGCTGACAGCTGTTGTTGCGTTTGGTGCTTCCATTGTGGCGTCGATTGTGGCTTGGGGTTTCTTCCGGTTGATCTGGAAATCACCAACGCTGGTCTCCCATTTCATGCAGAGCCGCCGGAAAGACAAAGGCTATGATGCCCTGTCTCAGGGGCTGATGGCCCTTGGATCTGGCGATACGCTGCATGCGCGCAAGTTTGGGCTGAAGGCAGACAAACTGCTGGACGGTAACGAGCCTGCTGCACGTCTTCTCTTGGCGCAGACTTCGCAACTGGATGGTGATCATGCAGAAAGCCGTCGCCGGTTTGAGGCGATGTTGGAAGATGATCGCTCCATGGCTGTGGGCTTGCACGGCCTTTACATTGAAGCGGAACGGGAAAGTGAACCTGCAGCTGCACGTCATTTTGCTGAGGAAGCCTTTAATCTGGTTCCGGGTTTGCGTTGGGCCGGCAATGCCGTGCTTGGGTATCAGGCCGTTTCTGGTGACTGGGAAGAAGCCATTGCAACGCTTGAGCGCAACTATGCTGCTCGCATGCTGGACAAGAAAACTCTTCGCCGCCAGAAAGCTGTACTGCTAACTGCGCGTGCTCTTGAGCTGGAGAATGAGAACCCGGATCGTGCACGCACGCTTGCCGTTGAAGCGCATGGCCTTGCTCCTTCACTAGTACCTGCTGCGATTGTTGCAGCTCGTTTGCGGACACGCTCAGGCGAGGTGCGCAAAGCAAGTAAGATCCTTGAGGCGACGTGGAAGTTGAGCCCGCACCCAGACCTTGCCGATGCTTACGCCCATGTTCGTCCTGGTGATTCCGTCACTGATCGACTGAGCCGCGTCAGAACACTGGCGAGCATGCGTGCTTACTCTTCTGAGGGGGCGATTGCGATAGCTGTTGCCGCGATTGAAGCCAAGAAATTTGATGAAGCGCGTGATCAGCTCAAGCGGGTTCTGCGCTCTGAGCCAACGCAGCGTGCGTTCTTGCTGATGGCTGATCTTGAAGAGCGCGAGCATGGTGATCAGGGCCGCATTCGTGAGTGGTTGTCCCGCGCTGTACGTGCGCCAAGCGATAAAGTCTGGACTGCGGATGGCATTGTCTCTGCCAATTGGGCACCTGTTTCTCCAAAGACAGGCCGTGTGGATGCCTATGAGTGGGCAGCACCGGAAGGGGCTGTGGATCAGGAGCAGTTGATTGAAGTCATCGATGACAAGCTGTTTGAGCCACCTGAACTGGCAGCTCCTGTACAGGTTCTGAAGGAACCGGTCGAGGCGGATATCGTTGTGCCTAAACCGCAGGAAGCAAAAAAGCCTGCTGCAGTGAAGGACGAGCCTGTGGAGGCACCGGCGGCAAAGGCTGACGTTGCTGAGCCTGTTGTTGTGACAGAGACTGCTAAAGAGCCATCTGCTGAGAAAAAGCCAGATGAGCAAGCCAAGACTGAAGAACCTCGTGCGACTGTCGTACCTGTGGAATCTTCCAGTTGGGCGCCGACCAAAGCCAATGAAAAGGCTGCGGACAAGGCAGAGGACCCTTCCAAGACTGAGAAGGAAGCTCCGAGCTCGCCGGATGATAAACCTGAGAAGAAAGATGAGAAGCTGGTGGAGTTCCCGCTTTCTCAGCTTCCTGATGACCCAGGACCTGAACCAGATGATGAAGATCCGAAAACTCCAAAGGATCAGAGTTTCAGGTTCTTCCGCTAAGGGCGTGTTCCGTTTGATTTGTTCAATCAAACGAGAAGAATTCGCTAGGCCAAAGATGTTAGAGCACGATGCATGAATGCTAATGAACGCGACGTGCTCTAAGAGACTTGCACAGGCAGGACACGTGCTCTTTGTTGCGTCTCCTGCCTTTGTAGATTGATGGTGGATGCATTCTCTGCCATTGCAAATCATACTTGCATCTTATTGGGAGCTTGGGTATCAAACTTCCACTTTCCGGCACACCCCTTGTGCCTGTTGGAACGCCGCTGTAGCTCAGATGGTAGAGCACGTCATTCGTAATGATGGGGTCGAAGGTTCGAGTCCTTTCAGCGGCACCACTAACTCTCTGATACTTCATAATCCCCCAAAAACTTGCTCATTTAGCTTTGTCTTGTCGCTTACTCGTCGTAGGTTCGGATTTGTGTTTTTTGGTCCTTTAGTCGAACCTTTAAGCGCATAGATTTCATTTGCACATATGGAGGCCATCGGGGGTTCGTGGGAGCGGGCTGATGATGGTGTGGAGTACCGGAAGTGATTGTCGATCACCTGAATAAGTTGCGCGCATGGTTGTTTGAAGATGCATTGCCGCTTTGGTTGAAAGCTGGCGAAGACGCTGCAAATGGTGGCTTTGCTGAGACCATCACACTGGATTGTGAAGGTAGTGCGGATAACAGACGTGGTCGCGTCAACCCTCGTATGGTGTTTGTGTATTGCGAAGCGGGACGCCTGGGCTGGGATGGCCCGTGGATGGACGTTGCGCTGCGCACGCAAGCCTACGTGGAGCGGGTGTACGGCACATCTGATGGATATATCGGTGCGCTAGCGACGCCAGATGGTGAGCTGCTCGACACTTCGTTTGACCTTTACAATCAGGCCTTTGCGCTACTGGCTCTTTCCAGCATTGCTGATGTGAACAGTGAACAGCGCGGGGAAGCCTGCGCGAAAGCTGCTGCTTTGCTTGATGTGTTGAAGAGCCGCTTCAAGCACCCTGTTGCTGGCTTCGAGGAAGCTGAGCCTGCGCGTGCGCCACTGGGTGCCAACCCGCATATGCATCTGTTTGAAATGTGTCTTGAGTGGGAGCGCTCTGAGAATCTGAGCACTGAGCAGAAAGCCGTCTGGTCTGCGCTGGCAGATGAGCTCGGCGAGCTATGCCTGAAGTATTTCATCTGCGAGAAAACAGGTGGTTTGCGCGAGTTCTTTGCGCTGGACTGGTCTCCGATGCCAGGTGATGAGGGCAGGGCGCTTGAGCCGGGGCATCATTTTGAGTGGGCATGGTTGCTGAGCCGCTGGAACAAGCTGCGTGGTGATGATCGCGCTAGGGCTGCTGCTGCGCGTCTCTTTGAGATTGCGGAGGTCTATGGCGTAGATCGTGAGCGCGGTGTTGCGGTGATGGGCATCAATGATGACTTTTCCATGCGTGACCCACTGGCGCGTCTGTGGTCTCAGGCTGAATGGCTTAAAGGCTCTATCGCCATGCTGGAGAGTTCTCCTGAGAGTGAATGGCCTCGGTATCGGCAATCCATGCAGGATGCTCTGAAGGCGTTGGAATTGTTCTTTGAAGACGTGCCTGCTGGTCTCTGGAAAGACAAGTTTTTGCCGGATGATAGCTTTGTGGAAGAAGCGGCGCCAGCAAGCTCGCTCTATCACATCATTTCGGCCATTTCTGAACTTGACCGTTTTTCAAAAACTGAGGTCGGGCAGAAAGTGGTTACTTTTGAGAGCGCTAAATAACGGTTCCTGCAGTATAGATTGGGAGAATTACAATGGTTAAATGGGGTGTGCTCTCGACTGCACGGATTGGCCGCGAAAAGGTTATTCCTGCGCTTCAAAAAGCCAAGGGCGTTGAGGTTGTCGCAATTGCTTCTCGTAATGAAGAGAATGCGAAGAAAGCTGCTGCTGAACTAGGCATCGAGAAAGCCTATGGTTCCTATGAGGCGCTGCTGGCTGATCCTGATATTGACGTGATCTACAATCCGCTTCCCAACCACATGCATGTGCCGATGACGATTGAGGCTGTGAAAGCTGGAAAGCATGTGCTCTGTGAAAAGCCGATTGCGCTTGATGCAGATGAAGCGCGTCTTCTGCTGGAAATGCCGGATAACCGCTTCGTTATGGAAGCCTTTATGGTGCGGGCGCATCCGCAGTGGCAGCGGGCGCTTGAGATTGTAGAATCTGGTGAGCTGGGCAAGCTGCAGAGCATTCAGGCATTCTTTGGTTACAGCAATCAGGACCCGCAGAACATTCGCAACAAAGCAGAGCTTGGCGGGGGCGGCCTGATGGATATTGGCTGCTATCCGATTGTGGCGTCGCGTTACTTCTTTGATGCTGAACCTGAGCGTGTTGTGAGCCTTGTTGATCGTGACAAGAACTTTGGCACGGACCGTCTGACATCAGTAATGATGGACTTTGGTGAAGGACGTCAGGCTCAGTTTACGGTTTCAACCCAGTCTGCTCCGTATCAGCGTATCAATCTGGTGGGGACTGCCAAGCGTCTGGAAATTCTCATCCCGTTCAATGCACCTGCTGGTAAAGAGACTATCTTGCGTCTCGATTCTGGCAGTTTGCCGGGGGATGGTGCGATTGAGGTTGAACGCGTTGCTGCCTGTGATCAGTACACACTGCAGGGAGAGCTGTTCTCTCGTGTGGTCAAAGGTGAAGAAGAGCTGCCTTACGGTGTTGCTGATGCAATCCAGAATATGGAAATCATCGATGCGATTGTCCGGTCTGAACGCAATGACAGCTGGGAGACCGTTGGGTCTCCCGATTGAGTGTTTTGCTGGTGTTAGAGCATGTTGCGCTCATTTGCATTCACGCCTCATGCTCTAACTTCTTTGTTTTGAGCGAGTTCTTGTCGTTTGATTGAATACAGTCAAACGGAACGCGCTCTAGACTTTTTCGCCTCTGATGGAATAGAGGTTGTCGCGATTGAGCGTATTGAGATCGCGACGGCCACACAGTGCCATGGTGGTATCCAGTTCCTTCTGGATGATCTCCAGTGACTGTGTCACGCCTTGCTTTCCACCTGCGCCCAAACCGTACAGGAACGGTCTGCCGATGTAGGTGCCTTTTGCGCCGAGACAGATGGCTTTCAGCACATCCTGACCTGAGCGAATGCCGCCATCGATGTGGATCTCCACCTTATCACCGACTTCGTCCACGATTTCCGGCAGGATCTCGATGGAGGATGGTGCACCGTCGAGCTGACGTCCGCCATGGTTGGAGACGATGATCGCATCACAGCCGGAATCGACTGCGTGGCGTGCGTCTTCCTTGTCCAGAATGCCTTTGAGGATTAGCGGGCCGCCCCACTGTTTTTTGATCCACTCAATGTCATCCCAGCTCAGGCGTGGGTCAAACTGCTCTGCCGTCCATGAGGACAGGGAGGAGAGATCGCCAACACCTTTTGCATGACCGACTATGTTACCAAAGGTGCGATTTGGCGTTGTGAGCATTTTCATGCACCACATTGGGCGTGTTGCCATCTGCCAGATGTGTTTTGGCGTAAACTTTGGCGGGGCAGACAAGCCGTTGCGCAAATCTTTGTGGCGTTGGCCCAGGATCTGCAGGTCGAATGTGAGAACCAGAGCAGAGCAGCCTGCGTTCTTTGCGCGATCGATCAGGGCGTTGATGAAGTCCCGATCCTTCATCACGTAAAGCTGGAACCAGAATGGTTTCGTGGTCTTCGCCGCAACAGCTTCAATGGAGCAGATGCTCATGGTTGAAAGCGTGAAAGGTACGCCGAACTCTTCAGCTGCCTGTGCTGCGAGAATTTCACCATTGGCGTGCTGCATTCCGGTCAGGCCGGTTGGTGCCAGCGCGACAGGCATGGAGACATCCTGTCCTACCATCTTGGTAGCAAGCGTGCGATCTGTCATGTCGACCGCGATGCGCTGGCGCAGCTTGATCTTCGCGAAGTCGCTCTCGTTTGCCTGATAGGTGCTCTCAGTCCAGGAACCCGAGTCGGCATAGTCAAAGAACATCTTTGGAACGCGTCTGCGAGCGCGCTCTTTGAGGTCACTGATTTCTAGTATTGGTGCCATGTACGGGCCTCCCCCCGAAACATTAGTTTTTATGTATAGAGGGATTGCACGTATCGGTGATATGTCAACATTACATGTATACGACTTCAGTCTACCAGTATTGAGAAAAGCGTTATTCGCATTCATCTATGAATGCCGTAAGTACTCTGAAATATCTTTGAATTGACGGTGCTGACTAAAGCGTAACGGTCAAATAACTATCTGAATTTGCTTGTTTTGTTTGTTTGCCTAAACGTTTAGCGAGTGTCTGGTTGAGACTTCATCTTGCCTGGGTGCTATTTGTGATATGTAACTGAAATATATCTCAAAAAAGCGACATAAGCTTACTTTGCAGATACTCGAAGTTTAAGATTGGTGAGTGAAATTACGTAGCTTGTGAGGGCGTGTTGGTGGGGTCGGGGCCAGAAATTTCATGTAAGAGCGAACGTAGATGAGAGAGGCGATGCTACAAAAGAGGGCGTATACAGTGAGTGCTGGTCTTGCCGTCTCGTTGTGCAATCCGGGCGATGAGCTCTTCTGATTTTGCGCAGCTGGACCGGTGGGAAGCGGAGGTGATGCTTCCCATTGCGAGTATCTGTATGGAAGGATCAGGGAGGCTTCGTTCTTTTATTTCTTCTGCCGGCTGATCCAGGCCATCCAATTGTAAAACCAGTTCCGAAGGTTATCTCCGCACCGTTTAAGCACATTGGATATATAGTTCATGGCTTACCCTCCATGTGCAGTTTTGGCTGCCTCAATGGTGGGCTCAATTAGCTAAATGCAAATGAAAGAACTGCTTCAAGATTTAAGTTTGGATGGCGAGCCGAAGAGAGCTCACCATCCAATTGGCGGTTTACTTATCAGCGATAACCTTGTCGGCTTCGGCTTTTCTCATTACCAAGTCTTCTGTCTTACTCGTCGTAAGATTTGCGAACTGATCCCAATAAGTACGACCTCTCCATCGTATGAATGAGCCGAACTCAAACCAAAAGGCAGCGAGACTGAGAACAACCCCGCCTACGATCCAAAGCCAGAAATTTCCTTGTCCGAGGTTTTGAAGTAGTTCCTGAGCTTGTTTTCCTGCTTCTACCAAATCTAATGTGACGATCTGATAGAGTGAGTAAAGCCCAAACAAGGCTGTGATGATGAGAACTGTCGCCTTAAAGTACTCACGTTTTAATGCTGACTTTAGATCAGGCTTCTGAAGAGAGGCATTATATACATTCAAATTGAGTAGACGCTTTCCTGGGGTCTGACCCATTCTAGCAAGAAACAAGGCAAATACGAATGGGGTGGGCAAATAGAAGAACGGCTCTGATGGGAGGTAAGTTCTTTGATTACCGTATTCATCAGAGTAGTAACTCACTGAAACAGAACGTGTGACATTGCCTTCCTTCCAGATTTTCTGAAGAGCCGTTATGTGGAAGCTACTTGCAAACATGTTTGTTTGCTTGCAGAGAATTTGCTGGCGTTGATGGCCTGGTTCGAGCGGTAAGATCTCATCCATACGATCTTGCGAAATCATGTCAAATTGGGGTGCACAGGCAGTCGTCTTGAGAAGTTCTGGCGCAAGAAATCGTGTAGAAAAAACACTGTTATATGCGACGACAATAGCGGTAATGACAAAGCCGAGGATAAACAGATCTAGTAGATACGCGAATGCTCTTCGCCAGAAGTACTTTGCAGTCATTGGATATGTACCGGCATTTAATGCTAAGTATCTGAGGAACAAGAGTGATCGCAGATACCGCAACAACTGATTAAAATTTTGTTTCTATATACAGTCTTAGGTTCAAGAAAATCAAAGAATTAATCGTGTGCGGAAGGGAGAAAGAGGCCTGTTCCCGTAGCAATTATTTTCTCATGCCGGGTCATTATAATTTCATATAAATGGTGACCCCGAGTGGATTCGAACCACTGACCTGCCGCTTAGGAGGCGGCCGCTCTATCCAGCTGAGCTACGGGGCCTTTAGGCGTGTCTTGATCCGTGACCGGATCGATCCGCTTAAGATGTTATCATCCGTTGAGGATGCAGCGCGTTTTCAAATATCATGAAATTTGGCTGTAGGCGAGATAGATTGCTTCTCTGTGAACAAGCTAGGTATCAGTTCATGCAAGAGAATTTGCTCAACCGGTGTCTTTGAGGTTTGCTCTCAGAGAGTTCTCGGGGGCGTTCCGACTGCATCGACCTGATATAATTCCTAAATAGGACTTTGTTGGTGGGTTGTTGTGTTCCGGGGATTTGTTGCTTTTTTCTGCTTTTTGCTGAGCTGTATAGGAACCGTGTTAGCGATGCCGTGTGATGAGTGTTCGGTTCTTGATGAGAGCTTGCCGACCATCATGATGGAGGAGGTGCTCGCAAATCCTTTGAGATTTACCGCGAGTGACGGTGAGTTTTATTATCTCGCAGATTTGACAATGGCAGAGCAGGATTTGCTGCTGGCTGATGACTTTTTTGAGGAACGGGAAGTCAGGGTAAAAGCGTTGATTGAGCAAAAGGATCGGTGGGGACGCCGACCTGCGATTCTGGTTGATCCTGAATTGGGTGATTTGTCGGTCAGGCTGGTCAAAGCTGGAATGGCCATTGTTAGGCCACAATTAAGAGCTTTCAATTGCTTGAAATTCCTTATTAATTTGGAGAGTATGGCTCGCGAAAAAAATGTTGGATTATGGGTCATTAAAAATGTAATTAATGATTATAAGTCAATTAGCTACGAGCAAATCGGCCTTTATGGAATTGTGGAAGCCAAGCTGATTTCTGTTGGGCAAACACGATCCAAAACATACTTGAATTTTGGTGAGCGCTGGACAGAGGATTTAACCGGGATTATTCAAAGGGGAACGCTGGCGGATTTTTCGGAGTTCGGGCATGATCTTTCAGTGATGAAAGGTAAGCGAGTTCGTCTCAGGGGCGTTATGCAACTGAACCAAGGACCATTAATAGAGCTAAAGCACCCAGCGCAGTTGGAGCTTCTGGACTAAGGCAAAGAGCCGGAAACGCGAATGACTTTGAGTAGTGCATTGTCTGGACTTCAGACAAGCCTGAGAATGCTAGTGATATCTGCAGTGACCGTAGCTCTTGTTGCGTGTCAGCTGACCGGCTCTGCCAATCAAGGCGCTCAAAAACCAGGTAGCTTGCGAACCGGGCTTGGGAGTGACGTTGGGGCGAGAGAGCATCCGCGTGTCGTCGCGACTTATGGCGGTGTCTATAAGGATGGTAAGGCTGAAGCAGCTATTGCACGTGTTGTTGGTGGTCTTGTTGCAGCTTCGGAAGACCCTGAAGCGCACTATCGCATTACTTTGCTCAACAGCCCTGCAGTCAATGCCTTTGCTCTTCCTGGTGGTTATCTTTATGTGACGCGCGGGTTGCTGGCGCTTGCCAACGATACGTCAGAGCTTGCTGCTGTGCTTGCTCATGAAATGGCACACGTGACAGCGCGCCATGCGATCAAGCGCCAACGTCAGGCTGAAGAGGCTGAGTTCGTTACCAAAGTGATGACCAATATCGGCAAAGATCAGCAGACCATTGATGCCGCAGTCAAAGAGAAACAGGTGCAGTTCGCGCGCTTTTCTCAGGAGCAGGAGCTTGAAGCTGATGATGTGGGTGTGAGAACACTTGCTGGCGCTGGGTATGACTCTTACGCCGCAGCGCGCTTCCTGAACACCATGGGGCAATTTGCACGCTATCAGCAGCTTGGTGGGCAAAGCAGTTCAGCGCCAGACTTTCTTTCTTCTCATCCAAACACGCCTGATCGTATTCAACGCGCTGTGCGTAGTGCACGGCAGATCGGTGCGCCGGGGATTGGTCTGAATGGTCGTGAAGACTATCTGACCAGCTTGGATGGCATGTTGTTTGGTGATGATCCACTGGAAGGGTATGTCCGGGCGCGGCAGTTCCTTCACAAAGGCCTTGGCATCTCCTTTAGTGTGCCAAAAGGGTTTGTGCTTGAGAACTCTGCCGAGGCAGTGTTGGCGAGTAATAACTCCGGCACTGCCATGCGTTTTGATGGTGCTGATCTGACGGGATATGCCAGCTTAACTGATTACATGTTATCTGGCTGGATCAATGGCCTGATTGATAACAGTGTTCGCCCAACCACGATCAATGGTCTGCCAGCCGTTATTGGCTCTGCAATTACAGATGGTTGGTCTTTCCGCATCGGTGTTGTTCGCATTGGCTTAACCGGATATCGGTTTATCTTTGCAAATCGTTCGCCAACCGCTGTTTTTACTCGTGATTTTGAAAAGTCGCTTGGTAGCTTCCGACAGTTAAGCCCCACGGAACAAGCCCGACTTAACCCACTTCGAGTTAAGATTATTCAGGCGAAGGGTGGAGAGACAGCTCGCAAGCTTGCTGTTGGCATGAGCGGCATTGAGCCATCGCGCCGGTTGGAGCTGTTCACGATCCTCAATCAGGTTAAGGCGAACCAACGCTTCAAGCCAGGTGAACTCCTGAAGGTCATTACCGACTAAAGAAGCTCGTTTTTCAGGCAGTGCGCTATAAGCCGCTGGCTTCATAGCCATCCGAATGCGTGAGAGCGTCTTTTAACTTTTGCATTGCTCGCGACTCAATTTGCCGGACACGCTCCTTTGAAACACCCAGTTTCTTGCCAAGGGCTTCCAGTGTAACGCTTTCATCTTTTAGCTTGCGATCTTTAATGACGCGCTGCTCGCGTGGTGGCAGCGTTTTAATCGCATTGAAAAGACGACGTTTTGCGCGTTCCTGATCTAAGTGCACTTCGACGAGTTCGTCTGGCAGAGGTTCTTCAGCCGCGAGAGTGTCCTGAAGCTGCAGGTTTGTTTCGCTGCCTTTCAGGCTCGCATTGAGGGATGTGTCTTTCCGGCCTAATCTGGAAGACATCATTCTTATATCCCTCAGCTTTGCTCCCGTCTTTTCTGAGATTTGCTGATGCAGCTGTTCCTCATTCAAATCAGGATGTTTGTTTGAGAGTTCTGCGCGCAAACGTTTGAAGCCGAAAAACAACATTTTCTGGCGAGAGGAGGTTCCACCGCGAACAATCGACTGGTTGCGGAGCACATAGTCCTGAATGAATGATTTGATCCACCAAGTTGCATAGGTGGCAAAACGGACGTCTTTGGAGAGCTGGAACCTGTTGGCTGCTTCCATAAGGCCGATATGGCCCTCCTGAATTAGATCAGAGAGCGGGACACCATAGGACTTGAACCGAAGTGCTTGAGCGATGACCAAGCGGGAGTGAGACAGAGATAGCTTATCGAGTGATCTGTGATCGCCTCTGACAATCCAGCCTTCCAAGAGCTTGTATTCTTCTTCTTTTGACAGATATGGGGCTTTTCTTGCCAGACGGGCAAGAGGCCCGAGACTTTGGTCTCTTTCATAATGAGCCATTTACGCCTCCCTCGATTAAACTGAGATACGGCGCTGAAGTTCATTTGGATCTTTTGACAAAAAAAGAAAGCCCCGCTTGGAGCAGGGCTTTCTTTTAATCAGTTAGATTAGGAGAGGCTGATTAAGCTGCCTCTTCCTGACCTCCGCCTTCACCATCAGTTGCTGGAGCAACTTTGGCAGCACGACCTGGAGACGTGGAAAGAACGCCTTCGATCTGTCTGATTGCTTCTGTGTCAGTCTGTTTCTGAACAGCTGCGATTTCACGTGCCATACGGTCTAATGCGGCTTCGTAAAGCTGACGTTCGGAGTAAGACTGTTCAGGCTGGGAATCAGAGCGATAAAGGTCACGAACAACTTCAGCGGTAGAAATGAGATCGCCAGAGTTGATCTTTGCTTCGTATTCCTGTGCGCGGCGACTCCACATGGTACGCTTCACGCGAGGTTTACCTGCGATGGTCTCAAGAGATTTCTTAACGGTAGATGCGTCAGACAGCTTACGCATTCCTACAGAAGCAATTTTTGCAACTGGAACACGGAGCGTCATCTTATCCTGTTCGAAGTCAATTACGAGGAGTTCAAGAGAGTATCCAGCTACGGTCTGCTCTTCAATTGCAGTAATCAATCCAACGCCGTGAGATGGATAAATGATGTGCTCACCTGTTTTAAACCCCTGACGCTGCGCGGTCTTTTTTGCGGGTGTGGCCATACGCTATACTTCTCCTGCGCAGTGGTTGTTTGCTGTCTGGGAGACGCAAGCAACCTAGATGCAGCGCGTTCGCCGCATCTTTCTCTTTGGAAAAACGTGAAAAGTCCAATGTATGCGGAAAGCTACTTCTCGCATCAATTGGTTCCGCGTTCAAATGTGATCAGTCGAATTCTATGTTGTGGCTACTTCGGCGAATGCTGGAGTAAATTATTGTGCGCACTTCAATTGAACTGCGACCATAAAAAAACCTCCGAGTGGGGAGGGTGCAACCAGACTGCCAAATGACTGTAAAAAACTGTATAGCACATTATCCACGGATTTCCAACCTCTCTCAAGCAAGAGAGGAATTAAGACATCCGCGGATACTGTCTGGCAAATAATAAATATTTGGTAGCTCTAAGCTTTTGGGACCTTAATCACCAGTGCCCGGCTTATCAGAGAAATACTTTTCGAGTTTTTCTGCAACACCATCAAACTCAGCAGCTTCTGGAAGCTGATCTTTCTTAACAGTCAGATTCGGCCACTTTTCTGCGTACTCAGCATTAAGCTCAACCCACTTTTCCAAGCCAGGCTCAGTATCTGGGAGAATTGCATCTGCTGGACATTCCGGTTCACACACACCGCAATCGATACATTCGTCTGGATGAATGACGAGCATATTCTCGCCTTCGTAAAAGCAATCGACCGGGCAAACTTCAACACAGTCGGTGTATTTGCATTTGATGCAATTGTCTGTGACGACGTATGTCATCGCAATCCTCTTAGTCTCTGGCGCTGCAAATTTGTCTGAAGACAAACGGCACGGGCTCTCGTGGCCCTGACGATTTTCTCGTCCTTTAAACTTGTGCTCTTTGCTACCGGTTTTCAGTGGGTAGTGCAAGCGCTGTCATAGGCGAAGAGATTGCAATATTGGGGCAAAATTTGCGTAAAGTTGCCGCTAAAAAGGATCAATTTCGTTGAAGCCCCGAATCCGGGCGATTTGGCGTCGATCTCGTTTAGTTGGGCGACCTGCACCGGCCTCGCGCTTGGCAACCTGGACCTGTGTTTCCTTGGGTGGTGGAGGGGGAGACATGTCCTCATAAAGCAGCTGTGCTTCAGGGGCCGGACCGCGCCGGGTGCCAAGTTTTAAAACCTTAAGGATCAAAAGGCGTCGCGGCATTGTGATGGTCAGTACATCACCGGTCTTTACAGCTGTTTTGGCGGCCGCAATCTTATCTTTGTTCAATCTAACATGCCCGGACACTGCCAGTTTTTGTGCCAGTGTCCGAGATTTTGTAATGCGGGCATACCAGAGCCATTTGTCGATGCGAAGAGACTCTTGTGCTTCTGGTATTGCCATATTAGTTAGCCCGAAGGGGCGACTATTTGTCGCCCTTTTCCAAGTTCTGTTTCAAGGACATCAGTGCTGCAAACGGAGAATCCGGATCCAACGGCTTGTCTTTGCGAGGAGCAGGCTTGCCTTGCTGGCCGCGGTTCTGGTCTTTGCTAAAGCCACGGCCTTTACCGCCAGGCTTACCAGGATTGCGACGCTGCTGAGCGTTATTGTTGCGAGGACCGCCACGACGTTCGTTGCCACTGCGTGTATTGCGCTGACGTTCGTTGTTGTTGCGACGTCCACCGAAACGACCCGGGCGCCAGATTTCAACAGTAACTGTTTCCATCTCTGGCTCGCCAGCTTCTTCATCAGAAGCTTCAGCAGGTGCTGCTTCTTCAACTGGTTCAGCTGGAGCCTCTTCGGTTGCAGGTTCTTCTGCTACCGGTGCTGCAGTTTCGCCTTCAACCTGTTCCGCTTCCGCACCTTCAGGTGTTTCAACTGGAGCTTCAGGCTTTTTGGCGACAGGGCGCTGTTCTTCGCGTGTTTCCAGACGGTAACCGAGAGACTTCAGGATGTTTGTGAAGTCTTCGCCTGCACAACCGAGCAGGGAGGTCATGGAAACAGTGACGGTGAATGCGCCGCCTTCTGTCAGTGCACCTTCTGGCGGCTCAATGCCTTCTTCCAGAGGTTTCCAGGCTACCAGCGGACGAATGATGTCTGCCAGGCGCTCCAGAATATCGACGCGTACAGCACGTGGACCACAAACGCGGAAGCCTACGACGCGATACAGCGCGCCTTCGATCTCCGGATCTACTGGAACGGACGTACGGCCAGAGGCGGACAGCTGAGGAAGTTCAGTCAGGCCTTTGATCTCGCCTTTGCCTTCTTTCAGCGCCCAGAGCTGCGCGAGCAGCTGGCTTGGTGCTGGTTTCAGAAGAGCAGGGACATAGATGTGATAGGCGCCAAAGCGAACACCGAGCTTGCGGAGTGAACCGCGCATCTGCTGGTCGAGCTGACGGATGTCATCTGAAATTTCCTGACGCTCAAGGATGCCAAGGCTCTCGGTCAGGCGGTATGCCACGCCACGAGCGATGCCTTCGATCTCTTCGCCCTGTTCCAGGTCGAAAAGCGGCTTCAGGAGTGTTTCGATGTGTGTCTTGATCCATAGATCAAGGCGCTCCTGCACCATATCGCGTGCAGGTCCCGTCAACTGCTCATCAGCAAGAATGATCAGGGATGGGCGCAGGGTCTGTTCACCAGCTATCAGGCGGGCGATAGATTCACCCTGCCATCTTAATGTGCCGTCTGCGGAGAGGATGAACTCTTCGTTGGGCGCGCGGGATAACCGTTCTGCACGGTTTTCAATCTCGCTAGCTAGTGCTTTTTGGGCCGCAGCACGGACAGCTTTTTCTTCCTGTCCTTCTGCCGTTGCATCCGGAGCAAAGCGGAAGCCGTGAAGCTGGCCAATGTGCTGTCCTTCTACAAGGACATCTCCGGTTGCGGTGATCTCCGCTTCGAGCATTTTGTTCTCTCTCAGACGTCGCATCAATACGCTGGTTCGCCGATCCACAAACCGCTGTGTAAGCCGTTCGTGAAGGGCATCTGATAATCGATCTTCTATGCCGCGCGTCACTTCCTGCCAATGAGCAGGATCGTTCAGCCAGTCGGCACGGTTTGCCACAAAGGTCCACGTACGGATATGTGCTATCCGGTTCGCCAGTGTGTCTATATCCCCATCGGTTTTGTCTGCCAGTTTTATCTGACTGTTAAACCAATCATCCGGAATGGCTCCATCCCGGATCAGATGGGAATAAATCCCTGTTACGAGATCTGCATGGTTTGCCGGAGCTATCTTGCGATAGTCTGGAACCTGACAGGTATCCCACAGTAATGAAACTCTTTCTTGCGTCGTCGCGAGGGAAAGAATGTCCCTGTCACGATTAGCAAGTTCGAGAACACCGATATCCTCCGCCGGAGGGGCTTTGGTCAAGCCCTCTTCTCGCGGAGAATGCTCCAAACTGCGCAAAAGTGCGCGAATCGAGGAAAAATCGAGATTTGGGTTGCGCCATTGCAGCACTTTGAGGGGCTCAAACTCGTGAGATTCGAGTTGATAGACAAGTTCGTCGTCAAAACCGGGGACCCGGCCCGTTACACCAAAAGTACCATCTCGCAGGTGTCGACCTGCTCGTCCGGCGATCTGGCCGGTCTCTGACGGGGTCAACTGGCGGTACTGATAGCCATCAAATTTGCGGTGTCCGGCGAACGCGATGTGGTCTACATCCAGGTTCAAACCCATACCTACGGCGTCGGTGGCAATGAGCCAGTCAACGTCGCCGTTTTGGAACAGGTCAACCTGAGCATTGCGTGTTCTTGGAGAAAGGGAGCCGAGGACAACTGCTGCACCGCCGCGCTGACGGCGGATGAGTTCTGCGATCGCGTACACTTCATCGGAAGAGAAGGCGACGATTGCAGAGCGACGCGGGAGGCGCGTGATCTTTTTAGAACCTGCGTATGTCAAAATGGACATGCGCGGTCGCGTGATCACATTCAGACCCGGCATCAGCTTTTCGAGCAAGGGGCGTATTGTCGAGGAACCAAGCAGCAGAGTTTCCTCTCTGCCACGCAAATGCAGGATGCGGTCTGTAAAGACATGGCCACGTTCCAGATCGCCAGCCAGCTGCACTTCATCAATGGCAACGAAGTCCACGTCGAGATCTTTTGGCATTGCCTCTACAGTAGAGACCCAGAAGCGTGGGTTCTTCGGGATGATCTTTTCTTCGCCTGTAATCAGCGCGACAAGATCCGGTCCCTTCTTCTCTACAAGACGCCCGTAGACTTCTCTGGCCAGCAGACGGAGTGGTAATCCAATAAGGCCAGACGAGTATGCGCTCATCCGCTCGATAGCCAGATGCGTCTTACCAGTGTTCGTTGGCCCCAAAATCGCAGTGACAGACCGTGATCTTGTTGTTCGGTGCAGCGTGTTCTTGTTCATCTAGAAGTGCAATTCCGTAGTCTATGGCCAAACGTATCTCGGTACCCAATTCTTCGGCTGGGATACTGAAAATGCCCGTGCGGTGCCTCACCCAATGAAGTGGCATTTATATGGCAGAGAAAATCGCTGTAAAGCTCTGGAATGAATAAAGACGAAAAATGCTGATGATGAGTGCAGGAATGAAGTTTCAGTTTCATACCGGTATAAAAGGGTTTTTTGCGTATACGTTATTGTTCGCCTGCTGCTTTCGCTGAATAAGATGCATGACTATAACGTGCAGTATATGCCGTTTTGGGTAGGTTACATCGTGTTAAATGGTTACAAGAAGCCTGAAGTTTTGCGGGTTATGTGTAACACATTCGCCGTTGTTACTAGCCGATTTCATTATTAAATGTCTTGTATTAGCATAAATTTTGCCAATTCTTATTGCCCCCAGACATGCCGCGGATAAGTGTTAGATGAGGCTTGTTGCCACTTCTGTTTTAACCAGTGAGTTTCATCGGGGAGGAGTTATCCCCGCTTTCCCCTCAGCCGTATCGTTAAGTTTTTTGCATCTATGCAGAATGAAAAGAAACACGGAATCTAACTGCGATACCTTGCTAATTGCTGGAATATTTTTCCTATATTACATACGCATCCGTATTGGTGGGTGTGCAATCTAAGGTTAACGTTTTATTAACCCGCTCCTAACAATAGCTTTTTCCAAAGAAATACTAATTCGATCTTTAAGTTTAAAGTTTTTCCTTCAGAGCTTTTCGAAAAAGACATAGTGCAATTTAACAATGTCAATATATATGGACGTAATTCTATTGGTATAGAAGTTAAATTGAATAGATTTCTTTCCCAATATGAAAACAATGAGCCTCGAATAGAAGATGGGTGATAGATACACCTTCTATATTGAGTGGATATTGCGTAGAGTAAGGTTGTTGGAGGCATAATATGTAGGGGTGTATAAAATGAATCCGTTGACTGCTGCACTAGAATTTGTTGAATCTATTAATAATGAAGAAACATCCGAAGGTGTTTCTAAGCGTATTGCTGAACTTGGCCAGTCTTTTGGCTTTACAAGCTTCTGTCTCGCTGCGATCCCCGAAGCTGGCGCATCTTTTGATGGGTCAATTATGTTGAGTGGTTGGCGTCCTGAGTGGCAACAACGTTATCTCGACCGTGATTACGTACAAAACGATCCGATTGTTGCGAAGGCGCGTACTGCAAGTCGTCCATTCTTATGGTCAAGCGTTGCTCGTGATCGCAATATTACTGCCGCTGCACAGCAAGTTCTGTCAGAAGCGCGCGATTACGGAATGTACGACGGCGTCTGCGTGCCAGTGCATGGCCTTCAAGGCTATCAAGGTATGTTGATCTTTGGTGGGCCGGAAGTACGTCTGAATGAACGCGAAATCAGTGTTCTTCATCTCGTTGGCATTTACTCGAGCAATAAGGTGCGCGAATTGATTGGTGCTAATACCAGTCGGCCCCGCCATCGCCTTACCCCTCGTGAACTTGAATGCTTGAAATGGTCTGCTGCAGGGAAGACAAGTTGGGAGATTAGTCAGATCCTGAGTATCTCTCAGCATACAGCAGATTGGTATCTGGCTTCCGCAGCCAGAAAACTGCACGCTGCAAACAGAACGCATGCTGTGGCCGAGGGTTTCCGGCTGGGCTTAATTCGTTAAGCCAAAATGACACCTACCTATGCTCTCGGCAGGGTTCGCATCGCGAATCCTGCTGTTTGCACATGAGCGATCGGATAAAAGTTGCACCTTTAGTCGTAAAAGTAGAAAATTTTTCGTGAGATATATTAGAGAAGTCAAAATTTCCGGTGTTTGTGTATATATTTTTACGTGTTTAGTTTTTCTCAATTGTACGATAAATTCCTTAGAATTTCCCCGTTTTCTTAATGTTTTGTGACCCGGTAAATATAGTAATGGCTCATGTGACAATAAATTAATCTTTCCATAGAGGGATTTGCTCGACTATAAAGCCCCAAAATACATAGAGACTGGGGGACCTAACTTTGGCTATTCAACGAATATTGGTTGCTAACCGCTCAGAGATTGCAATTCGAGTTTTTCGAGCTGCAAACGAACTTGGTCTCCAGACAGTCGCTGTCTTTGCTGAAGAAGACAAGCTGGCTTTACACCGTTTTAAGGCTGATGAAGCTTATCAGGTGGGTAAAGGCCTGGGTCCAATTGAGGCCTACTTGTCTATCGACGAGATTATCCGCGTCGCGAAAGAGCAACGCGTTGATGCAATCCATCCGGGTTATGGCTTCCTTTCCGAGAGTCCAGAGTTTGCTGAGGCATGCGCTGAGAACGGCATTATCTTTATCGGCCCATCGCCTGATACAATGCGCCGCCTGGGTAACAAAGTAGCAGCACGTGAACTGGCGATTAAAGCTGGCGTTCCTGTTATGCCTGCGACGGATCCGCTTCCTGAAGACATGGAAGAAGTGAAGCGTCTTGCTTTGCAGATCGGCTATCCGGTGATGCTGAAAGCATCATGGGGCGGTGGTGGCCGCGGCATGCGTGTGATCCGTGATGAAGAGACGCTTCTTCGCGAAGTTGTTGAAGCGAAACGTGAAGCGAGAGCAGCGTTCGGCAAGGATGAGGTTTACCTCGAGAAGCTTGTTGAGCGCGCCCGTCACGTTGAAGTTCAGATCCTTGGTGATCAGCATGGCAATCTCGTACATCTGTTTGAGCGCGATTGTTCTATTCAGCGACGTCACCAGAAAGTGGTTGAGCGTGCGCCTGCACCATATCTTGATGAAGAAAAACGCCGTGAGCTTTGCGAGTATGGCCTGAAGATTGGCCGCGAAGTGGATTACTGCGGCGCGGGCACCGTTGAGTTCCTGATGGATGCGGATACTGGCAAGGTTTACTTCATTGAAGTGAACCCGCGTATTCAGGTGGAGCATACCGTTACTGAAGAAGTCACCGGCATTGATGTGGTTCGCGCGCAGATCCGCATTGCGGAAGGTGGTCGTATTGGCGATAAAACGGTCACCGGTGTTCCTGAGCAGAACGCGATTGAGTTGAATGGTCATGCGCTTCAATGTCGTATTACGACTGAAGATCCTGAGCACAACTTCATTCCGGATTATGGCCGCCTGAGCGCTTATCGCGGTGCGACCGGGTTTGGTATCCGTCTTGATGGTGGCACGGCTTATGCCGGCGCGGTAATCACCCGTTTCTACGATCCTCTGCTTGAGAAAGTGACCGCCTGGGCCCCAACGCCTGAGGAAGTATGTGCGCGTATGGATCGTGCGCTGCGCGAATTCCGTATTCGCGGCGTTGCGACCAACCTGATTTTCCTTGAGCGGATTATTGGGCATGCGTCCTTCCAGGACAATTCTTATACAACGCGCTTTATTGATGACACGCCTGAGCTGTTTGAGAACATTAAAACAGCTGACCGCGCGACGAAGCTGCTGAACTACATTGCTGATGTCACTGTAAACGGCCACCCTGAAACAAAGGGACGCCCGAAACCACCAGCTGATGCACCGGCACCTGTGGCGCCGAAGTTCAAGCTGCCAGTAATGGACGGGACCCGCCAAAAGCTGGAACAACTTGGTCCTAAAGAATTTGCCAAGTGGGTAAAAGCTCAGCCGCAAGTGCTTGTTACCGACACGACGATGCGTGATGCGCACCAATCTTTGCTTGCGACACGCATGCGTACCTACGATTTGGCGCAGGTTGCTGATAGCTATGCGCAGGGATTGCCTGAGTTGTTCTCTTTGGAATGCTGGGGTGGCGCGACCTTTGATGTGTCCATGCGCTTCCTGACTGAAGATCCGTGGGAACGTCTGCGTCTCGTACGTGAGAAAGCACCTAACCTGCTGATGCAGATGTTGCTTCGTGGTTCCAACGGTGTGGGTTACGCGAACTATCCAGATAACGTTGTTCAGCACTTCGTGCGTCAGGCTGCTGAATCTGGTGTCGATGTGTTCCGTGTGTTTGACTGCCTCAACTGGGTTGAGAACATGCGTGTGTCCCTGGATGCTGTTCAGGAGCAAGGCAAGCTGTGTGAAGCAGCGCTTTGCTACACTGGCGACATTTTGAACAGCGCGCGTCCGAAGTATGATCTGAAGTACTACGTCAATCTGGCGAAAGAGCTTGAAACTGCAGGTGCGCATATTCTCGGTATTAAGGATATGGGCGGTGTGTTGAAGCCGCAGGCTGCGAAAGTTCTGATCAAGGCGCTGAAAGATGAGATCGATATTCCGATCCACTTCCACACCCATGACACTTCCGGTATTGCGGCCTCTACTGTTCTGGCAGCCGTTGAGAGCGGTGCTGACATTGTTGATCTGGCGATGGATTCTCTATCAGGTCTGACCTCTCAGCCGTGTATGGGTTCTGTTGTTGAAGCCCTGAAAGGAACTTCTCGCGATAGCGGTCTGGACACAGACCGTATCCAGCAGATTTCCTTCTACTGGGAAGCAGTTCGTACTCAGTATCGTGCGTTTGAGAGCGATCTACGCTTTGGTGCTTCTGAAGTTTATCTGCATGAGATGCCTGGTGGCCAGTTTACTAACCTGAAAGAACAGGCGCGTTCGCTTGGTCTTGAGATGCGTTGGCACGAAGTGGCGAAAGCCTATGCGGACGTGAACATGATGTTTGGTGACATTGTGAAGGTGACGCCAAGTTCCAAAGTTGTTGGTGACATGGCGGTGATGATGGTGTCTCAGGGTATTACACCGGAAGATGTTATTGATCCGAACAAGGAAGTCTCCTTCCCGGAATCCGTCGTCAACATGATGCATGGTGACCTTGGTATTCCTCCAGGCGGCTGGCCTGTTGAGCTGCAGAAGAAAGTTCTGAAGGGGCAAGAGCCGATTACGGTTCGTCCGGGATCTTTGCTTGAAGCCGAGGACATGGATGCCAAGCGTAATGAGCTGACAGGTATTTTGGGCCGTAAAGGTTCTGAGCAAGAGCTGTCCTCTATGCTCATGTATCCGAAGGTTTACACTGAGTTTGCCAAGGCTCAGGACAAGTATGGCCCGACCAGTGTACTTCCAACGCCAACCTACTTCTATGGTTTGAAGGTTGGTGATGAGATTATGGCTGAGCTGGAGCCGGGTAAGACAATGGTTATCTCTTGTCTTGCGATTGGTGAAACTGATGAGCACGGTGAAAAGCGTGTGTTCTTTGAACTGAACGGTCAGCCTCGGAACATCCGTATTATCGACCGCACTCACAGTGCTGCAAACACACCTGCGCGTCGTAAAGTTGATGACGACAATGAGCTTCAGGTTGGTGCGCCAGTACCGGGCGTTATCTCTACGCTCGCTGTGAAAACTGGTCAGGCTGTGAAAGCAGGTGATCTGCTTGTCTCCATTGAGGCAATGAAGATGGAAACATCTGTTCATGCAGAGCGTGACGGTGAGATCAACGAAGTCTGTGTGGCTCCGGGTGATCAGCTTGATGCGAAAGATCTGATTATTACCTTTAAGGGATAAGTCCTGAAGGTATTTGCTAGTCTGGATTAACCAGCAATGCGTTTGGTGCATGAGCACTATGCATTGCTGGTTTTTTCGTTTTAGTGGCGAAAATATATATATTTATCAGAATGTTATGTGTTTTTGACTTCGATGCATGACGTTAGGTATTGCTACGTTCCGTAGTAGTGCGGTTGTTCCTGTCTGTGTCCTTCTGTACTCAGCGCTCCAACTAATTCAACAATGTGTTTCCCAATTTCTGATCTTTAGGAACTGCCTTCCTACCAGGCCAGAGTTGGGTTTTTTATTGAGGGTGCAACCGTGCAAACTAAAACAGGAAACCCAGCAGTTATCGGCCTTGCTGGATTTGGTATGACGACTTTTGTTCTGCAAATGGTGAACATTGGTCTTCTGGAAAACATGGGCCCAGTGCTCTGGCTTGGCGTTTTTGTTGGTGGTCTTGCGCAGTTGGTCGCTGGTTTCCAGACAGGAAAGACTGGCAATAACTTCGGTTACAGCGCTTTCACCATTTACGGTGCATTCTGGCTGGCGTTTGCAGGCATTCTTGTTGGCAACAAACTGGGCTTTTATACATCTTCCCATTCTGACATCGGCTTCTTCTTGCTGCCATTCACCATCTATACCGGCATTATGTTCTACGGCGCGCTGCACATTCACACTGCAGAAGCTTCCATCTTCGGCAGCCTGCTGCTCGGTTTCATCCTGCTGGTTCTGGGGCATTTCGGTCCAGCGGTCTTCAACGTGATTGCCGGTTACGTGTTGATCCTGTGCTCTTTCTGCGCATGGTATGTGATGGCGCACATTATCTATAAGGATGTTTGTGGTCGTGATGTTTTGCCAGTTGGTTCGCCAATCCTGCAGCCGGGAGAAAAGATGTCTGGCGCAGAGGCTATTGCAGCTGAATAACTAAAGTGCAAACCTATATGAAAAGGCCCGGCAATGACCGGGCCTTTTTGCTATTTAGCTGAATGAGATGACCAGTGACTGGCGGGTTCGGATGCGTAACCGATCCAGTTGTCCATGAAGTTTTCCAACCAATGTAGAACTGCCGGGTCGTACACAAAGCGCTCGCGGAAGTGCTCACCGCGCTTTTTGGCTCCGGGTAACACCAGTCGGCTTGCAGCGCGAGTGGTCCAGCGGCTCATCATGGCGTAGGTGAGTTCCGGGTGAAACTGGATGCCGAATGCATTATCGCCCACGCGGATAGCCTGATTTTTGTAGGTTGGGCTTGAAGCCAGAAGCTCTGCACCCGTGGGAAGAGAGAAACCTTCCCGGTGCCATTGATAGACCTGCTGCGGCCATTCCATTAGGTCAGTGCCAGACTGAGTTGCTTCCAGCGGATAATAGCCGATCTCAACCAATCCATCATCATGGCCTGTGACTTGGCCACCAAGGTTTTTGGAGAGCATTTGCGCACCAAGGCAGATGCCCAGGAAGGGTTTGTTTTCTTTGAGCGGAACGCTGATCCAGTCGATCTCTTGCTTCACGAAGTCATCGGTGTCATTGGCGCTCATTGGACCGCCAAAAATGACAGAGCCCGCGTGGTCAGCAAGTGTGTCCGGCAGTTGGTCGCCAAAACGAGGGCGACGAATATCCAACTCGAACCCGCGTTTGACCAATTGCTGCCCGACGCGACCGGGGTTTGATGTTTCCTGATGCAGCACCACCAAAACTTTGGCTGGGTGCTGATTATTCCGCTCTAACATTGTAAATCAAAACCTTCAGGTCGAAGAAGGGCTACTGCCACTTTGTCGCTTGGCCACTTTTTGCTTAAGCTTCATGCGGTCTCTGGAGGACACGCCTAATAGCTCGGCAACGCGCCAAATTGTGTTGTCTTCAAATTCATGGACGGACCCATCTGCGTAGACCATTTCCCAGAGTGCCTCGATGACTGTCAGGCGTTGCTCCGGCTCCAGCTTGCGCTTGAGGACTGATGTGAAGCCATAAAGATCAACTGCATCCTCATCACGTACTTTGGCGAGGTCCATCAGCTCTTTTGTGTCTTCCTCATTCAGCTCATACTGCTGCTGTAAGACGCGTTTTAACTGGTCCAGCTCCTGCTGCTCAATCTCGCCATCTACAGCGATGATATGGAACATGAGCGCTGCGACCGCCAGCCGTTCATCGTCTTCGGAAAAGCGGCCTGCTTCTTCCTGCTCGTTTGACAGGTCTTTGAAGAACTTTTTCAGGGCGTCCAGCATTCATGTGCTCCGTGCAACTATTGGTTTTCTTGCACTTTAAAATAGTGCTTTTCTGTTGTGCTTAAAGATGATTCAGATCCGAATGGAATACTATTGATACGCAAAAACAATTACAAAAGCCAAGGAAAAGGACAGAAATACGCCAATTTGAAGCCACGTGATACTGCGACAATTGGGAGCAAATATGATAGAACGCAGTGGTTCAGGATAGGTTGTGCTTTTGTTCTGGGTCTTGAAAGGCTTTAACCAATCATAATTTAGACGTTTTCTACGGGCTTTTTGCCCTGTATTTGTTGAGTACAAGCTGCTTACATGAGAGTCCTTTTTCGGGCCTCACGAAACCGTCCACTAGGATACTAAGACTAAATGAAACGCTCTCTTCTTATTTTTGGAGCTCTTGCCGCTCTTGTGGTTTGTGGTCTGGTGCTTGCGCCACTTCTCGTTCCGCAGAAACAGCTGAAAGCCCAAATTGCAGAGTCTTTTGAGACAGCAACCGGATGGAAGCTGCGTCTTGATGGGCGTACGAGTGTGGATCTGTTTCCGACACTGGCGATTGAAGTTGATAATGTTGGCGTTGCAGGTGTTGCGCGAGCTGACGGGATTGAGTTTGCACGGGTTGAGAAAGCCCGGTTCGAGCTGAACTCTCTGCGTTTGCTGACTGGTGGCAACATCATCCGCAACATTGAGCTTGTCGAGCCAAAGTGGACGCTCGAATTTGATCAGAAAGGCGGGGCGTCCTGGCAGCCGCAGCTTTCTGAGGGTGAAGAAGGGGAAGCCTCTCTGGTTGCTGCAAACATTGCAGGCCGCGTTGCTTCCTTTATGCAGCAGTTGGACTTGGACACCGTCAGCGTTCAAAAAGGTGTCGTTTCTTACAGTGAGCCAGAGCAAGAAGCACCAATAGTTCTTTCTGAGATCGATCTCGTGCTTAATTTTGAGCATGACGGTGATGGCCTGACAGCAGAAGGTGCGTTTAATCAGAGTGACGAGCGTTATGTTGTTGGTGGGCGTGTTGGATCAGTTACCGCGCTGAGCGAGGCTCGCGCGACGTCTGTTGAGGCTCATGTAACTGGTCCCACACAAGAGAAGGTTGGTTTTAATGGCCAGCTTGCCTTTGGTGCACGGCCTGTTGGCACCCTGCAAGTTTCTGTTGAGTTGCCGAGCCTTGCTGCTGTTGCTGCACAACAGGATGCGAACTTGCCAGAAGGTGTTGGCAGTGGTGCACTGACAAGTGAGCTGCAGTTCCGTCAACGTGGGGTTCGCACAAAAGACCTATCCATTACTGCTGGCTCTGTTGGCTTTGGCGGCAACATTGCGTTGAACTACCTTGAAGACGGTTATGAGTTGAAGGGGCAGGTCAGCGGACAGTCATTGAATTTTGAGCAGCTTCTGCGCTTGGTTGGGCTGGATGTTCCTGCATCCGGTTTTGCCAATGTAGATGCTTCGTTCTACGGCGTTGGCCAATCCTATGATGAGTTGGTTGCTGCGCTGGAAGTTGATGGTGGTGCGATCCTGCGGAAGGGGCGTGTCGCTGACATTCACCTGCCGAATATGCTGGCGGTTGAAGGGCGCGACGAAGCTCTTGATGACATGGATCTGACTTTTGTCTTCTCAGGCCTGTCTCAGCCACTACAGCTGCAAGGCACCGCGCGCTGGCATGGTGAGCCGATTGTTTTGCAGGGTGGTCTGCGTTCTGATGCGAATATAGACCTCGCGTTCTCCAGTGAGATGTTTTCCGGGAGTTTGACTGGTCCGTACTCATTGCGTGATGGCTTTGATGGGATCTTTGCTTTCCAGACAGATGACTTCAGCAATTTTGCCCGTTGGTATGGTCGTCCGCTCCCTCGCTATCTGCGCGGTCAGAAGCTGGAGCTTTCAGGTCAGTTTGAAGCTGATGATAGCGGTGTCGCCTTTGAGAATGCGCGGTTTGTTCTGGATGATACAAGCCTCAAAGGAACTGGCCGTCTGGATACAGGCGAAGTTCCAAAGCTCAGTGGTGAATTGGAAGTTGCGCATGCATCTTTCGATAAGATGTTCTCTCGCAGTGATGAGAAGAATGCCAAGGGCGAGGGCGCTTATGACTTCTCCGTCCTGCGCAGCTTTGATCTGGACCTGGCGCTTTCCATTCAGGACCTGAAGCTCGGTGCGCTTCGTGGACGAAATGCAGAGTTGAAAGCAGCGCTGTCTGATGGCCGATTGGCTTTGGATGTTGCCCGTGTTGGCCTTTATCAAGGCGAGGGTGCTGGTAAGCTTCTTTTGAACGGCGCAACGGTTAAACCGGGTATCTCTGCTGAGTTCTCGCTAAAAGGTATTGATGCGGCTCCATTCCTTGCATCGCTCAGTGATATGCCGCGGGTTGATGGTAATCTGTATGCTGAAATGGATGTGAACACCTCCGGTAAGACACCAAGTGATCTCTGGGTCAATATGGGTGGAGCGCTCAGCTTCCAGCTTGGCAATGGCATGTTGCATGAGTTGGATGTGGATCGGTTGGTTGCCTCTGTCGGGGGCAAAGGCATTACGGGTTGGCCGTTTACGGACAATGATCAGACTGAATTTTCCAGCTGGGGTGCTGATGTGATCTTTGATCAGGGTACTGCTGAATTTCAGGCACTGACGTTGCAAAGCAAGACTGCATTGGTTGAAGGACGCGGTGCGATCAAAATCAAAGATGGTGAGGTCCTGTGGTATCTGCAGCCAAGCCTGCTCGATCAGTCCAAGCTGGATGATGAGGGAGCTGCAACGACGCAGACCGCGGATATGGCACCGCTGAAGATCCGTGGATCGATCAACCTTCCGAGCTTTGAGCCCGTCGATGTTCAGGAGTATGCAAGCGCGTCTTTTGGTGATGTGAAGCAGACACAAAAGCTTTCTGAAAAGCTGGCGAAGGATCTTGAAACTGCAAAGACAGTTGAAGAGGCGCAGCGTTTGCGGGCTGCTGCTGCTGCAAGAGATACGGCTGTTGCGTCACCTGAAGCTGCTAAGGATGTGGCAGCTGAACCAGCCGTGCTTGCTCAGCCATCAGCGGCAGATAATGACGTGACTACAGCTTCGGTTGGGGATGGTGATCTGCCTCCTCTTGCCGAAGGAGCGGTTGCGAACACTGATACCTCTAAGGTTGTCATGCCTGTAGCCAAGCCGGGAGAGGCATCAACGCCTACGGTTGCAGCTACAACACCGAAGAAATCACGGGTGATCGCAGCTCCAAAGCGGGACTTGAAGCGCCGTGATGTGGTGCCGCGTGGGCCGGGGAATGTGAATGTGGAAGCGGTTGCTGATGGAACCGCAGATCCTGATGCAACACTGAGCTCTCTGGAAGAAGCGTTTGGTATGCCAGCTGGCTTCCTCTCCGATTGATCAAGCCTCCATACAGAAATGAAAAGCCCGGAGCGGTGAATGCTCCGGGCTTTTTTTGTTTTGAGCGAATTCTTGTCGTTTGATTGAATACAATCAAACGGAACGCTCTCTAGATAAAGTCGATCTCGTTGCTGAGTGGCATCTGTCTGATGCGCTTACCTGTTGCTGCGAAGATCGCATTTGCCAATGCTGGCGTTGATGGTGGTGTACCAGGTTCGCCTGCGCCACCCATGCGTGGAGAGTTCTCCAGCAGCTCAATGGTGATCTTGGGGGCTTGATACATGCGCATGGCATCGAACGTGTCGAAGTTTGCTTGTTCGACCTCGCCATCAACCCATGTGATTTCCTGTCCCAACGCCTGACTGAGCCCGAAGTTGATACCGGACATGATTTGATCCTTGAATATACCTGGATCAAGAACGATGCCCGGATCGGCAACGGCCCAGACTTCCTCAATGGTGACAGTGTTGTCGGTGACGTCTACCTGAACCACTTGTGCGGTCCACGTTCCGAAAGACAGAACGTGGGCGATGCCACGGCCTTTGCCAGCGGGTAGCGGTGTACCCCAGCCGGACATTTCTGCGACGCGCTTCAGGGCTTCCCGTGCTGGCCGGGATTCATCGCTAGTTAGATGAGCCAAACGGAACTCAAGTGGATCTTTGCCAGCTTTGTGTGCAGCTTCATCCATAAAGCTCTCATGAAAGAAACCGTTGACGGAATTGCCGACCGAGCGCCAGAAACCAATAGGCACCTGAAGATCTGCCACGTGAGCCTGACAGCGGATGTTTTCAACATCCAGCGGCTGATTGAAGGCGCCATCGAGTACTGTGTTGTCTGGGCCAGCCGGGCTGATACCCGGGAAGATCCGTGGCATAACGCTCTGGATGATGGATGGAGAGGCCACCTGCATGTCCATGGTCTTTAACGTACCATCCGGTGTCACCTGACCTTTGAACTGACCAATCGCCATTGGACGGTAGGTGTCGTGCTGCGTGTCTTCTTCGCGCGTCCAAGTCACTTTTACTGGATTTGGTGCGGTTGCTTTGGCGATGACAGCAGCATAAAGCGCAAAGTCGACTTCCAGACGACGTCCAAAGCCTCCACCAAGACGGGTAGTGGTAACGTCAATGTCGGCGCTGTCCATGTCGAAGTTACTGGAGACAACAGACTGAATGAGTCCGGGAGCCTGTGTTCCAGTCCAGACACGGATCGTGTTTTCGTCGTGCTGGGCTGTCGCGTTCATTGGCTCCATCGTGGCGTGGGCCAGGAATGGGACACGGTATTGCGCTGATACGGCTTCACTTTCCGGAATAGATGTAAAGACCTCTGCATCAGATCCGGTGCCACCCAACTCGAATGTGGCTTCTTGCGTCAGTGCGTTTTCAAGGGCGGACCACATTTGATCGGAGTTTTGAAGGGAGAGTGGATCGTCCCACTCGATCTCCAAGGCTTCAGCGCCTTTGAACGCTGCCCAGGTGTTGTCAGCGACAACGCCCAGACCTTCACCCGTGATTGTTCTGATTTCGACGACATCTTTGACGCCGGGAATGGCTAGTGTTGCGGTCTTGTCGTAGCTCTTGAGGCTGACACCTTTGCGTGGGGCCATTCTTACGGTGCCGTAAAGCATGTTTGGCAGTTGTACGTCGATGCCGAAAATGCGGCCTCCGGTGACTTTGTCTTTCAGCTCAACACGCTTTTGCGATTTGCCGAGGATCTTCCAGTCACTGGCTTTCTTAAGCTTTATCTCGCTTGGAGGTGAGACCGCAACGGCTTTGCTTGCCAGCTCTCCATAAGTGACAGACTTGCCGGAGGCTGTATCTGTGATGGTACCATTTGCAAGTGTGAGATTATCTTCTGAGGTGCCGAAGTGTTCTGCTGCTGCTTTTAGAAGGACGAACTTTGCGGCATATCCGGCTTCGCGCATCTTCACAAAGGCGTCGGTGGTGGAAGAGGAGCCACCGGTCATGTTCAGACCGAGGAACTTGGCGACGATTTTCATCGAGCCGCGAGCAAGTTCTGCCAAGACACTTTCATCATAAAAGGGGAAGGGGGTGGATTCCTCCAGCATTGCAGCGTTGAAATAAGCCGGGCTGGATGGACCATGTTCCACAACCACCTGCTCAAGCGGAACTTCCAGCTCTTCGGCGACCAGAGCTGCCAGTGTTGTGTGGACGCCCTGACCCATCTCAGCACGGGGGGCGATGATGGTGATTGTGTTGTCTTGATCAATCATCACATAAGGATTGAACGGTGTTTCACCTTCAGCCTTCTTAGCATCCA
>NZ_LCWX01000079.1:68810-97705 GCF_001431305.1 Pseudovibrio sp. POLY-S9 | reverse complement strand
CTGGTAGAAATAGAAGCCCACGGCAAGGCCACCGGCTGCTGCAACGCCAAGGCCGAGAAAGGCGCGGCGGGTGTATTTTCCCAATCGGCTCATCTTCAAGCTCCCAGCGTTTGTGCTGCGTCTTTGATCGCGGCTTTGATTTTCGGATAGGTGCCACAACGACATAGGTTGGTCATGGCATCGCTGATGTCTTCATCGGTCGGGTCTGGATTTTCTTCCAGCAGAGCGACAGCAGCCATGATCTGACCGGATTGGCAGTAACCGCATTGAGGGACGGAGTGTTTCATCCATGCTTGCTGAACAGCATGCAGCTCATCGCCTTGGGAAATGCCTTCGATGGTGGTGATCTCACCTTCGACTTCTCCAACAGGCTGAGAGCAAGAGCGCACGACCTCCCCATCAATCAAAACAGTGCATGCGCCGCAAGCTGCGATGCCGCATCCGAATTTAGGGCCTTTGATATCCATTATGTCCCGAAGCGCCCACAGAAGTGGCATTTCCGGGGCGGCTTCAATCTCTTGTTTTTGACCATTCACGGTCAGAGGTATTTTCGGGTACATTTGTTTGGCGATCCCGTAAATTTATAGTTAGGAGACTTTTGTTCTCTTAACTTATGGTCTGACGGATGTTTGTCAATGGACCCTGCCAAGTTTAATTGACATGGACTGGAATGAGACCTATCACCAAACTATGACCAACCAGAGTTTTCAGCGCGCTAGATCTGCCGAAGCGAAGGCACAGCGCCATAATGATCTTATACGTGCCGCGACCTGCGTGCTTGAGCAGGACGGCGTAGATGGACTGACCTTGCAGGCAATTGCCAGCCGTGCAGGTATCGTGAAATCCAACATTTATCGGTATTTTGAAACGCGGGAAGCCATTCTGGTTGAGTTGCTGCTACGTGATTTTGTCAAGCTGATTGAGGACCTGGAGCAGGAAGTTCCCGGTGAGATGGCTCCTGCTGATATGGCGAAGCTTCTTGCTGAAATGTTCGCGTCGCGTCAGGTGCTATGTGAGCTGATGAGTGAAATTGCCCCAACAATGGAGAAGAATATCTCCATTGATTGTGTGCGTGATTTTAAACGGGCATTGCTGGTGGAAGCTGCCCGAGCAACAAGCGCTTTGCAAAAAGGGTTGCCGTGGCTTGATGCGGAAGAGGCGATGAGTGTCTTCTTCAGCATTCATGTGTTCGTTGCCGGACTGTGGCCAGTAACCAATCCACCACCAGTTCTGGTGACACTCTACGAAGAGCCTGAATTTGCTCCACTCAAGTACGAATTTGCTCCGGCTTTGTTTGGCATGATCACTGCGCATCTGCTTGGCCTGGAGGCGATGAAAAAGCTCAGCGCATAAATGTCGTGATTGCTTGTTCCAGCTGTTTGATGCCGACCTGAGGGTCGTTTGTGTTTTGTATCTCCACCAGATGCGGTAGTTGCGGCAGGGACAGGTCTGCGCGCCTTAACCGTTGCTCGATATCCTCTGCGGTTTCGCGACCTCTCATGGAAAGGCGTTGTGCGAGCACGTGGATTGGTGCCGTAATATGTACGACCAGCAGTTTCTCATACTTGCCGACAGCTTCTGCCAAGGCTTTTCGGGAACCATTTGCGACCGCAATCCCGCCATTGGCGATGTGATGATCAATGCACTCTGGCAGGGCATAGGTCAGCCCATGAGCTGGCCACGACAATGCCACGCGGCCCTGATCGATAAGCTCTGACATTTGCTTGTGGCAGACTGCTTCGTGCGGTTCTGAACCGGCATCTGCCGGGCGGGTGATCAGGCGACGGACGAACATGATGTTCTCATCGCCTTCGCACAGTTCCTTATAGCCGTAAATCAGCGTGTCTTTGCCTGCACCGCTTGGCCCTACGACCATGATCAGTGCGCCGGGGCCAAGCTTTTTTGCTTGCTCCTGAGCTGTATCCAAAACTGTCACGATAGTTCCCCCCTCTCATCCGCAGTGCTAAGCGACGCGATATCCTTCACGCCAGACACCACGGACGATTGGGACGTCGCCAACCATACGCACCTGTACAAGGTCCGCGCGGCGGCCAAGCTCCAGTGCACCACGGTCAGCAAGGCCAACTGCCTCTGCCGGGATCTTGGTTACCTTCTGTACGGCTTCAGGAACGGAGATGCGCTCGATTTGCTGGGCCAGTAAGAAGGCAGCTTGCAGAAGTGAGACTGGGACGTAATCAGAAGACAGAACGTCCAGATAACCTGCTTCTGCCAATTCACGCGCAGAAATGTTGCCTGAGTGGGACTTGCCGCGTACAACGTTCGGAGCACCCATCAGCACAGCCATGCCAGCTTCGTGTGAAGCCTTCGCAGCTTCCATGGTGGTTGGGAATTCAGCGACGTTGATACCAAACTTGTTTGCTTCCTCAACATGGGCGAAGGTTGCGTCGTCATGGCTGGCCAACATCATGCCTGCAGCTTTGGCGCGGTCTGCAATGGCAAGACGGTTCTTATCGGAGTTGCGATCTGCACGGGCCTGCATTTGCAGCATAAAGTCCTGCATCTGTTCGTCAGAAAAACCCTTCTTGGTTTTGTAGTAAAGCTCGAACTGATCCAGAGAGGTGAACTGGCGTTGCCCCGGTGTGTGGTCCATCAAGGATGCAAGTCGAACGCGCGGATCGTCATTGAACAGCTCAAAGCCTTCAACACAGTTGTCGGCGGAAACCTCACAGCGCAGGTGGATGTAGTGATCAGCACGCAGGCGGCCTTCTTGTTGACCGATCTCGATTGCATCGGCCATAGCCCGCATGTCTTGTGCAGTCAGGTCTGCATCGTCTTCCATGCCAACGCGCAGGGCATCGAACACGGTGGTGATGCCAGAACAGGCAATCTGCGCGTCGTGGGCCTGAACAGCAGAGACTGCGTTCCATGTGACGCCGGGGCGTGGCTTGTAGTGGTTTTCGAGATGATCGGTATGCAGCTCGACAAGACCGGGAATGAGGTAGTCACCTTCGCAGTCCAGTGCATTGGACGTATTGCCGTCGCTTAAGTCGCTGATCATGCCATTTTCGACTGCCAGTGTGCCTTCCAGCGTCTGATCGGGGAGGATCAGTTTTGCGTTGGTGAAGGTCATTGGTGTGTGTGGCTCGACCATTGTTGATGTCTGATGTGGCGCTACGCCGACTAATACATCGCTCATGCTACTTGTCCTTCCAATGGTCTTATTTCAATGACTCGAAATGGCGCTCCAGCCTCTGGTTCAACGCAGAGGGCGAGGTGCGAAATGGAGATTGGTTGATGAATGACAGGCTTGAAGTGGTCTTCTGCGGCAGCTTTGAGAGCTTTGCGCTCGCTCTCGTCTTCAAGTCGTTTTGACAGGGTCATATGAAAATGGAAATGCTTGAAAATGTAGGGGTAGCCCCATTCCAGCATGTAGGCATCCTGCTGTGGTGTCAGGTTCGCTTTGCGGCGTCGTTCGATGTCTTGTTCGCTCAAAGGAGCGCGAAGATGATCGAGCTGTTTGATGCATTGCGCTGCCAGTCCGTTGAGCTGTTCTGACGGCTGCGTCGGTGTCAGGGCGAGAAACTTGCCGAGGAAGTTTGGCGCAACTCCTTCGATGGTGAAGGCAGATGTTTGCTTGGCGAACGTGCTGAAAGCCGCTTTTGCATCTTCCTGCGATTTACCTTCCGCCAGATGGAATGGTGGTTTCATGGTGGCGTGGAAGCCATAGCGACGTGCGTCTTCGGTGATTGAGTGTAGGTGCCCGGGCTCAAACTCGTTCAGGTGCGGGTGTGCGAGGCTGTCATTGGTAAAGGCTGAGCGCCCGAGCCATTGGCTTCCCAACTCCGTGAGCGTGGCTGACTGTGGGGGTGTGAAATAGATTGAGTAACGCATATCCAGAATATCCTTGGGCTTCGAAGTACCGGGCAAACGGTGTCAGTCCTATGACACCTCAGGCTGGTTCGAAGTGTTCCAGAAACCTTTCCACAGTCATCGATTGAAACAGAGGGAGACGCTCGAAGATTATGTCCTCTGGCCAGTCCCACCATTTGAGTTGGATCAGTTTATCAGCAGCTTCCTTGGAGAAGCGTCTCTTGATCAGCTTTGCCGGGACTCCGCCTACGATGGTGTAGGGCTCCACGTTTTTTGCAACCACTGCGCCTGCTGCGAGGATTGCACCATCGCCAATCGTTACGCCGGGTAGCACGGTTACGCCATGTCCGATCCAGACGTCATTGCCGATAATGACACGCGCAGCTCTGCGGTCAGCAAAGAACTGGTGGTCCCGTTCCTCATCTTCGCGGTAGTATTCAGGGGTGTAGGTAAAGCGATGTTGGGAAACCCGCTCCAGTGGATGATTGGGAGGGCCAAGGCGAACATTGGATGCAATGGCCGTGAACTTGCCGATTGTGGTGTCCGCAACCGTCGAGTTCGGGCCAATGTAGGAGTAGTCGCCGATCTCACAATATTCCAGATAGGTTGGGCCAAGCACTTCGCATTGCTTGCCAACCGTAGCCTCTCGATGGGTGACGGTTGACTCGATGACCGTCTCCGCGATTTTGGGGGGCTTTATCATGGAGTGAGTTTCCCTTTTCTGCATATCGCTTACGGATATGCTTTAGGCAGCCGATGCGAATGAAGTTACATCGATGATCCGGTCCGCAATGGCATCACGAACGTCATGATCGTGAAGAATACCGACCATTGCCACACCTTGCGTTTTCTTCTCTTCCACCAGCTCCACAACAACGGCTCGGTTTGCTGCATCGAGTGAGGCTGTTGGCTCGTCGAGAAGAAGGATCGGGTAATGTGCAATGAAGCCTCTTGCGATGTTAACGCGTTGCTGTTCGCCACCCGAGAAGGTTGCTGGTGGCAACTGCCAGAGACGCTCTGGCACATTGAGGCGTGAGAGTAGGTTGCCAGCACGCTCAAAAGCTTCGTCTTCTGCAACGCCTTGCGCCATGAGAGGTTCGGCAACCAGCGTGAGAGCAGGGACGCGTGGGATGGCGCGGAGGAACTGTGAGACGTAACCGATTGTGGTTTCGCGCAGGCGGATAATGCGGCGCGGTGTTGCATCGGCCACATTGACGATCTCGTCGCCATATGTGATCAGGATCTGGCCTTTCTGGCAGCGGTAGTTGGCGTAGATCATTTTCAGGATCGAGCTTTTACCTGATCCTGACGGACCGCCAAGAACTACACATTCTCCTGCTGAAACGGAGAAGTTTACACTGGAGACGACCGGGATTTCCAAGCCATCTCGCAAGTGCATCTTGAAGGACTTGGCAAGGTCGGAAACAAGCACCTTGGTTTTAGGAGTGTTTGTCATTGTCTTGTCCTTATGGCTGCAAGATGGAGGAGACGAGGAGCTGGGTGTAACTCTCTTGCGGGTCGTCCAGTACCTGATCTGTCAGTCCGCTTTCGATGACATGACCGTGGCGCATCACCAGAATACGGTGTGAGAGCAGGCGGGCCACTGCCAGATCATGGGTCACGATGATCACGGAGAGGCCAAGGTCAGCAACGAGACCGCGCAGCAAGTCCAACAAGCGTGCCTGAACAGACACATCCAAGCCGCCAGTTGGTTCGTCCATGAAG
The DNA here is from genome assembly GCF_001431305.1 of Pseudovibrio sp. POLY-S9. Lineage (NCBI taxonomy): Bacteria > Pseudomonadati > Pseudomonadota > Alphaproteobacteria > Hyphomicrobiales > Stappiaceae > Pseudovibrio > Pseudovibrio sp. POLY-S9. Next base: position 92,149 of record NZ_LCWX01000079.1, on the reverse strand, counting down.
ACCAGTCGTGGGGCCGTGACGAGGTTTCGAGCAATCTGGAGACGTTGACGCATGCCGCCGGAGAATGCGCGTGGGTCATCGTCAATGCGGTCTTTTGCTATCTCGACGCGGCCTAGCCAATCGGTGGCGGTGTCGCGGATGTTGCCGTAGTGGCGTGCGCCGACTGCCATAAGGCGTTCACCAACGTTTGCGCCTGCAGAGACAGTCATGCGCAGGCCGTCTGCTGGATGCTGGTGGACAAAACCCCAATCGGTGCGCATGAGCATGCGTCTCTCGGCTTCGCTCATTTCATAGAGGTTGCGCATCTGGCCCATGCGGTTGCGATAGTTGACCGAACCTGAGGTTGGGGTGAGGCGCGTTGCAAGGCTGTTGAGCAGCGTTGTTTTGCCCGAGCCACTCTCGCCTACAATTGCAAGCACCTCACCCGGATAGAGATCGAAACTGACGTCTTTACAGCCGATGCGGCCGCCATAGAGTTTTGTCGTGTTGCTGACCTGAAGCAGCGGAAGGTCTTCAGAATTTTGAATATCCAGGGACATTAGTCGTTTCCTTCTGCTTCTAGAGGATTGGTTCCAAGGTGGCCGACATGACCAGCATCGCGGCGTTCCTCGCAGAAATCACTGTCGGAGCACACGAACATGCGGTTGCCGTCGTCATCCAGAATGACCTCGTCCAAATAGACCTCTTCTGCACCACAGATGGCGCAAGGCTGGTCGAACTTGGTCACTTCAAATGGATGGTCTTCAAAATCCAGGCTCACCACCTTGGTATGTGGTGGGATGGCGTAGATGCGTTTTTCGCGGCCTGCCCCAAACAGCTGGAGTGCTTCCATCTGGTCCATCTTTGGGTTGTCAAACTTAGGCGTCGGGGATGGGTCCATCACGTAACGATCCTGCACCATGACCGGGTAGGCGTAGGCTGTTGCTATGTGGCCGAATTTGGCGATGTCCTCGTAGAGCTTCACATGCATGAGGCCGTATTCTTCCAACGCGTGCATCTTGCGGGTCTCGGTTTCGCGCGGTTCCAGAAAGCGGAGTGGCTCTGGGATCGGAACCTGATAGACGAGCACCTGATCCTTTGTCAGCGTTTCTTCCGGGATGCGGTGACGGGTCTGGATGATGCTGGCGTCTTTGGTTTTTGTGGTGGTGTCTACACCTGTCGTTTCGATAAAAAAGTTGCGCAGGGCGACGGCGTTTGTGGTGTCGTCTGACCCCTGATCGATCATCTTCAGGCAATCGTTCTTGCCGATTACTGCCGCAGTCACTTGCACCCCACCTGTGCCCCAGCCGTATGGCATTGGCATTTCGCGGGCGGCGAAAGGAACCTGATAGCCGGGGACCGCGATGCCTTTGAGGATCGCGCGGCGGATCATGCGTTTGGTTTGCTCATCCAGATAAGCGAAATTGTAGTGTTCGCCGGAGATGCCTTGTGTTTCAACGCGCTCGGTCATTGTGCCGCCTCCGCAACGAGTTCCTGTTCAGCCGCTTCACGTTTCTCTTGCCACTCTTTGCGAACCTTGCGGATCAGCTCCAATTCTGACTGGAAGTCGACGTAGTGTGGGAGCTTGAGATGCTCTACGAAGCCAGTGGCCTGTACGTTGTCGGAGTGAGAAAGAACGAACTCCTGATCTTGCGTTGGGGAGTCGATTTCTTCGCCCAGCTCTTCAGCCCGCAAAGAGCGATCCACAAGTGCCATTGCCATGACTTTGCGCTCTCCCTGACCGGGGACCAGACCGTAGCCGCGTGTGAATTGTGGTGGTGTAGAAGCAGAACCCTGGAACTGGTTGATCATCTGACATTCGGTGACCGTCATGGTGCCAAGGGGAACTTCGAATCCGAGCTCTTCCATGAACAAGTCAACCTCGACTTCCCCAAGACGAATTTCTCCTGCAAAGGGGTGGGTTCTGCCAAAACCACGCTGGGTGGAGTAGCCAAGTGCCAGCAGAAAACCTTCGTCACCGCGTGCCAGATTCTGCAAACGCAGATCACGGTCAGCGGGGAAGGTGAGAGGTTCGCGGGTGATGTCACCTACTGGAGCATCCGGTGCGATTGGCTCATCTGGTTCAATCAGGCCTTCCTCATTGAGGAGATCTGTCACGCGTGGGACGACCTCTTCCTTCTCGAACTCCTGCACTTCTGGTGCTGGAGCTTCGCCATCTGCTGCCAGTTTGAAATCGAGCAGGCGCTGGGTGTAATCGAAGGTTGGTCCGAGTAACTGTCCGCCTGGAAGATCCTTGTAAGTTGCGGAAATACGGCGACGGATCAGCATCTTAGCGGTGTCGATTGGCTTGGAATACCCAAAGCGTGGCAGGGTTGTTCTGTAAGCACGCATCAGGAAGGCAGCCTCGATGAGATCGCCGCGAGATTGCTTGATGCCGAGTGCTGCCAGTTCTGCATCATACAGAGAACCTTCTGCCATCACGCGGGAGACAGAGAGGTAAAGCTGCTCAGAGATTTGCTTGAGGCTCAGGGATGGCACGTTGGTATCGCCGCGGCGATCCCGTGCCATGAGCTTGTGAGCGTTATGGATGGCTTTCTCGCCACCTTTCACAGCAACATACATGAGTTAAGCCTCCAAACCGGTGATTTTAGTGGAGCGGGGCAGGCCTGCGACCTGATTGGTTCCAGCAAAAATGATGTCGATGCCGAGTGGGTAGAGTGTGCTGTTGTCTTGCATCTGCTGCCAAAACATTGCTGGTGCGGGAGCAATGCTGAACTGCTTCTCAGTTTTTATCCCCGGACCTTTTAGCGTGATACCGTCGTCTTCGGTGAGCTCATCGACCATTAAAACGATCGTGGTTGAGCGGTCTGGATATTCCGCATTGCCAGCGGCAAAGCTTGCGATAGCAGGGAGCAGTTTTACATCCGAGACCAGCGCAAAAGCGGCTTCTGCAGGGCTTTCAACGAAGGGTGCTGCCGTGTGGAAACGGATGTAATTCTTGACGGTTTCATTGGTTGCGAGCGCAGGATCCAGCCAGAGCGGTGTGTCATAATCGCAAAGTGTCAGCACGAGCGCTGTCGCAGCTACAGATAGTGGAGCAGGAGGGCTGAGTGTGAGAATGTCCAGCTGTTGCACAGTTCCCGGTTGAGCCAGTGCGTTCATGGCAGAGCGGAAGACGGACTGGGCGTCGTGGACTGGATCAGCCAGACCCGGAGCGGGCGCTTTGGCGAAGATTGAGGAGGCTGTTTGCGTGCTCATTTTACTCTCCCCGGACCATGGTGAAGAAATCAACTTTGGTGGCTGCGACTTCAGCGCGTGTTTCGTTTTCTGCTTGTTCTTGAGCGGAGGCTAATGGCTGAAGAACCTTCGTCTTAACGAGATCCCGGTATTCTGATTGTTGCCAAAGGGCGTCAATGAGAGCCGCCTGTAGAACTTTTTGTTTTTCGCGGCCAAGGGCTTGACCGAAACCGGTGGTCCCGTCGTCTAAAGCTATGACGCAGCGAGTGACGGTTGCTTCGCACATGTTGAAGGGAGCGCCGGTGCCACCTGCGCGACCACGGACCATCACGAGCCCGATTTCTGCCGGGCGAATAACGGTATAGCTCGGCTCTAAACCGATGTTTTTCCAGGCTTTTGCGAGGTCTTGCGCTGAGGCCTTTGCCAGAATGCCCATAGCATTCTGCCTAGCTGCAATTTCCGGTGATTGCTCTTTGAGCGAACTTGCCGTCATTTCAGCCCCTTTAACTTTCAGGAACACGCTGGTTCTCTGGCATTGTGTGGTGACGCCTTGCGGGTTTGTCGAAAGATTGGATCCGCGCGTCTGAATTTGGTTGCTAAGCTAGAACTAATGTTGTCTAGTTGTATAGACAAATATTTTGCTCGCCAACTGATTAGTGTTGTTTCATGACGAAGACATGACGAATGCGATGAAATTTGATTTCTCTCCTGTTGAGCGGCGTGCGGGCGTTGCCATGTGGAAGCAGATTGCTGAAGTGCTGCGCTCTGAGCTTTCGCGAGCTGAGGTTTCTGAGGGGGAGAAAATCCCTACAGAACAAGAACTTGCACATAGCTTTGAGGTTAACCGCCATACTGTTCGGCGTGCGATTTCCACTTTGATCGAAGAGGGTTTTTTACGTTCAGATCAGGGGCGGGGAACCTTTGTTGCCAAGGCTCCGCTGGTCTATCCCATCGGTCCGCGCACGCGCTTTTCGGAGAACTTGTCGGGTCAGGCGCAGGAGGTTTATGGGGATATCTTCCGCACGACTGAAGTGATTGCAGATGCTTACACATCCGAACTGTTGGAGATTGCACCGGGCACTGCACTGTTTAAATGCGAGTCTGTGAGTTACGCAGATGGCACACCAATTATCGCAGGAACGCGCTGGTTTGAAGTGTCTCGCTTTCCCAATCTGCCTTCAGATTTGAATGAGACCAACTCGATCACCAAGATCATGGAGAAGTATGGTTTCGGTGATTATCGGCGTCAGGAAACCCGGATTACGGCGGCGCTTTGTAGTGCGCATAATGCGGAGTTGCTTAAGATCTCCGTGGGATCGCCTGTGCTCGTGATGGAATCTATCAATGTGATTGCGAGTGGAGCGCCTATACAAATTGGTCGAGCCTATGTGGCTGCTGACCGGATGCACCTAACCGTCAGAAATGACTAGGCTTTTGCTTGGAGCCAGTACTTGGGTGCTTCTACGGCGGCGTTCCAACGTTCTTGCGCTTCCAGCCATGCATTGTCAGCTCTGGCCTGATGCCAACCGGCGACAAAACCGATGACCGTTGAAACTTCGTTGTTTTGTAAGGATTGCGGAAGCTTCATTGCGACCAGACGGTCAGCCATGGCCACATCGTTGAGGTAGCCAAAGGTATTTTGAAGGCGCTTCAGACACTTAAGGAAGATACGCAGATCTTCTGGCTCATAGAGAGAGCGGAAGAACTCAACCGTATAACGCAGTTTTTTGAGCGATTTGCGGAGGTCGTGGCGCTGCTCGATGGTGAGGTCCTGCAGGTTCTCGGCCCGTTTTTCGCAGGCCTTCCAACGCTTGGACAATGCGTTTTGGGCGAAGGTTTGAATTGGTAGGTCCAGTTTCTTGAACTCGCTTAGTCCCAGGTTCTCTTTCCAAGCTGAGCTGTGTGCGAGTTCCCCCAGTTGGAGTAGGAAGCCGTTGAGCTTTGGATCAATCAGCTCCTGTCTCAGTTCAATCTGAGCTTCCACATGTGCCAGTTTAATGGCTTCAAAGAGCGGTTCGACTGAGTGCGTGTCTGGCAGTAACGGGATAACCGGTGTGATGATATCTTCCACCAGTACATCGATATCTCTTTGATTTCCTGCAGTTGTTGCCAGTTGCTTCGCGGAGACATCCAGCGCTGCGATGGTTTCGTTGCCCGGGAAAGCTGCTTTGTAGATATTGAACGCACTTCGTAATCTACGCAGTCCGACACGTAGTTGGTGCGGGCCTTCAGAGATGTTTTGCTGAAGGACGCAAGAACGGTTGGCAACAATCTGGTTGAGGCATTCGCTTAGGATTTTTTGGAAGGCTGAGCCTGCGTTGTCTCCTGGTTCCAACTCTATGTAGTTGGAGTGAAGTGCTTCTGAGGGCAGCTCAGGTGGTTCACCACTTGCTAATCGATAGCCAATGCCTGCCTTGTTGCTGCTGGAAAACAGAATTGGTCGATCTTTCATGAGTGCGCCTGCCAGTTTGTACAGGCTTTCGACCGGGCCTTCCATCAGCTCCAGCTCTACTTCATGGATCGGATGCTCTTTAGTGGCTGTTTTGGCTATGCCGGAATCTAGAGCCACTTCAATCTTCGCACCTGCTTTATCTGTATAGTAGGTCAAAGTGCGCGTGATGGCGGTCTCGAACAGGATTCCCCATTGCTTGCCCTCAAGCAGAGATAAGAGCTTCTGCTTGATTTCATTATCAGAAATCACATGGAAGTCTGGCTCAATTCCGGCTATGGGCAATTCCAGCTCAATCCGTTTGGAGAGCCCGGACTGCATGCCGCCGCCTTGCTTGATGGTTTGTAGCCAGTTGGTGCCGTTGTGGCGCGTGCGCAGCGAGATACGGGCTTTTTTGAGTGTGTGGTCCGGCGTGTCGTAATACACGGAACGGAGACGTTTCACGGATTGCTCACTGACCGCAAAGCCTTTTGGTGGTTTTGCTTTGGCCAGTTGCTCCAGAGTTGTTTCGTCTACAGAAAGCTTAAGCTCAATCTCGTGCATGATTGCCGGGCCACCCTATGCACAGCGTGCGAAGTGGAAGCTGGTTCCATCCCACTCTTGTTGATTTTACGTAGTAAACATCTCGCGAACGCATCCGCCTGTAAAGGGTGCAAAACGTCTATGGGAATTTATCAAAGATATAATCCCCATTTGGCAACGGTACTATGAATTGTGCTCTATTAATGCCCGTTGGTGGGTTATGCAGGCGTTAGCGGATCCTGCTGGAACAGGTATGCATCAAAAGCCGGATCGTCGACGTCAGATAAATCCATCAGGCGTTTCTTGACGTTCTCAAGGTGTTGCCACATCGCTTGTTTTGCTGCTTGCGGGTCTCTTCGCTTCAGAGCGTCGAGGATGTCCTGATGGTCGTTGAGCCACTCTTCGCGGTATGTGTTGTCGAAGATGCGTTCGTGCAGCTTATCCCACATTCTGGAACGGGTGCGTTGCTGCCAGAGGTTTCTGACCATATCGACCAGTACCGAGTTCTGGGTGGCTTCTGCTATGAGCAGGTGAAATTCCTCGTCTGCCTCATACCCGCCGGAGCCTTTTGCCAGGTCTTCGCGCTCACGCTCCAGAGCATCGCGCATGCGCAGGATATCTGCTTTGGTGACCATGGATGCTGCGAAGGCTGCGATGTTGCTTTCCATAAGCTGGCGTGCCTGCAGGAGCTCAAATGGGCCGATGTCTTCCAGATTTGAGGTGGGAGTAACTTGCTCCGCATCCGGCAGGCGTACAACGTAAGTGCCTGATCCTTTGCGCACATCAATCAAGCCTTCGATCTCAAGCATGATCATAGCTTCGCGCAGAAGTGAGCGGCTGACGTTCATTTCTTCAGCAATCTGGCGCTCCGGGCGCAGGCGGTCTCCAACCTTGAACGTTCCGTTGCCTAACTCTTTGCGCAAGACCTCAGCTACTTCCTGATAGCGGCGACGCTGACCATCCATTTCGCTTATTCTCCCATGCCTGCGCGGTTTGGCGGATTTTTAGTGATTGCTGCACGCTTAAGATACTAAATAAAGCAGATTTGCAAGCGAGACAAAAGGCCAGAGATTTGCCTTGTTACTCTGGCCTTTCTTATTCCATTAGAAGGCTTATTGGGTCAATGCTTTGATGCGTGTGATCAAGGAGCCAACTCTCTCAGATTTTTCCGCAGCTTCTGCATGCATTGGCAAAACAGCTTCGATGAATGGTGCTTTATTCACCTCAATGAACTTCACATTAAGCTCGGACTTTGCCTGCTCGATGTGTTTCTTTGTCATCTCATTCCACTGGGCACGGTGGAAGTGCATGGAGGACTTGGCAGCATCACGAATTGCTGTTTGTTCGTCTGTGTTTAACGAATTCCAGACCGTGGTTGAAATGACAACGATAGACGGGATCATTGTGTGGCCGTCATCGGAATAAACCTTGGAGACTTCACCATGACGGGCTGTGGTCAGCGCCAGCGGGTTATTCTCTGCACCATCGACCACGCCCTGCTGCAGTGCGCTGTACAGTTCGCCCCAGGAGATTGGGGTTGGGCTGCCGCCGAGTAGCTCTACCATGCGGATTGCGGAGGGGGATGGCTGGACGCGGATCTTCATGCCTTTGAGATCAGCTGGAGAGTGAATCTCTTTGTTGGCGTAGAAGGAGCGGGCGCCTTCCACGTAAAAGGTCAGACCAATAAAGCCTTTGTCTGCTGACGCTGCAAGGATGTCGTCGCCGATTGGGCCGCTGAGAACATCGAAATAATGGTTCTCGTCTACGAAGATGTAAGGCAGGTTCAGTGCTGAGTAAGACTCTTCAAAGGCTTCCAGCTCGCTGGCGTTGGTTTTGGCCATTGCGAGGGTGCCTTCTTGCACTAACTCCATGGATTCTCTTTGTGTTCCCAGTGCGCCATTGCCGTAGATGCGGATTTTGAGAGAGCCGTCGGTGGCTTCTGCAACTTTGTCTGCCATGTGCTGCATGGAAATGTGCAGAGGGTGCTCTGGTCCCTGATTGTGGCTGAGTTTCAATGTCTTCGCGTAGCCGAATGAAGTTGTTGCAAGCAGAGCTGCACACAGAACTGTGGCTTTGGCAATCTTTCTCGTAAACATATGCTTCCCCCCGGATAATCGCAGCGAATGTATTCGTGAGATGAAACTATAGAATGCTGAGGCTGCGATATGTAACGGAAAGAATTGGATGGATTCGAGGAGTTGTCAAACCATTTTATATATTGGTTGACCTTATGAAGAGCTTATTTGTTTTCCGACTAACTGAATTATTTCTACTGCATCAGTCTGGTAGATGTGGTGAAGCATTATTCTTCTAGTTAGCGCTCTTATGATTGGTCGGAGTTCTTCTAAGAAAGAACGGTATTGGTTAACCGGAGAGTTCGAAGATACAAAAAGCCCCTGAGTTTGTTTTTCAGGGGCTGGATTGATGATGTCAGTTCATGTTCTTCGGTTTCCAGCGCCGCAGCAACATGGCGTTGGTAACCACGGAGACGGAACTCATGGCCATGGCGGCTCCTGCGATGACAGGGGAGAGCAATCCCAGTGCTGCAAGCGGAATGCCGATGATGTTGTAGATGAAGGCCCAGAACAGGTTTTGTCTGATTTTTCTGAGGGTTGCCTTGGAGATGTCCAGTGCTGCCGGGATCATCTTTGGCTCAGAACGCATGAGTGTGACGCCCGCGGTTTCCAATGCAACATCAGCACCGGAGCCCATTGCGATGCCGAGGTCAGCAGCTGCCAGAGCAGGGGCATCGTTGATGCCATCGCCGACCATAGCAACTCTATAGCCTTGTTCTTTCAAGTCATTTACGACTTCGTTCTTGCCCTCTGGCTGAACGCGTGCCTGGAATTCGTCAACGCCGACCTGATCAGCGATGTTTTTGGCGGCAAGTTCTGTGTCGCCTGTGATCATGACTGTGCGAATGCCTTGTTTCTTAAGGGATTCTACAGCTTCACGGGCGGAGTCTCGTGCCTGATCAACAAACGCTAGAACACCGATTGCACGATCACCAAGGGCGACCGTGACTGCGGTTTTACCTGAGGATTCATAAGTCTTTACAAGGCCATCGCCCATCATGGATGGGGCGACATTCAGGTCTTTCATCAGGGCTGCGTTGCCGATGGAGACCTGCTGTCCAGTGAGCTCTGCAATCAGGCCCTTGCCGGGGATAGCCTTGATGGAGCGTGGGCGGGTGAGTTTGAGATTGCGCTCTTCTGCTGCGCGGATAAGTGCGCTGGCGAGTGGGTGTTCGCTGCCCAGCTGGATGCTGGCTGCGATTGTCAGCAGGCGGTCGTCATTGCGGTCAAATGCCTGAGCATCCGTCAGAACTGGTTTGCCAACGGTCAGCGTACCGGTTTTATCAAAGAGGATCGTATCGACTTTGTGGGCGCGTTCCAGCGCTTCGATATCGCGGATAAGTATGCCAGCCTTCGCAGCCGCACCGGTGCCTGCGACAAGTGCTGTTGGGGTAGCAAGTCCCAGTGCGCAAGGGCAGGCGATGACGAGGACGGCGACGGACGCGCTGACGGCTGTTGTGACATCGCCGGAGTAAAGCATCCAGCCAGCGAAGGTTGCGAGGGCGATCAGCACAATAACGGGAACAAAAATAGCTGCGACTTTGTCGACTAATTTTTGTAGCGGTGCCTTGGAGGCCTGTGCGCCTTCAACAAGGCGGATAATCTGAGCTAAGCGTGTTGATTCACCAAGGGCAGTGGTGCGGACAAAAATTGCACCTGCTCCGTTGATCGTTCCACCGGTTACCTGATCACCCTTGTTTTTGTGCACGGGGAGGTTCTCACCGGTGAGCATAGATTCATCCAGCTCGCTTTCACCCTCTTCAATCAAGCCATCGGTTGGAACGCACTCGCCCGGTTTGATAACTATGTAATCGCCGAGGCGCAGATCTGAGATGCCGACGGGGATAATCTTGTCGCCGACGATCTTGTTGGCCGTGGTTGGTCGCAGGGCGATCAGAGAGCGAACTGCTGCTGAGGTGGAGCGTTTCGCCCGTATTTCCAGATACTTACCCATCAGGATAAGGGTGAGGATGACGGCGGATGCTTCAAAATAGAGGTCTGTTGCCTGCGCCTGTGTGGCGAAGAAGACGTTATAAACGCTGTACAGATAAGCGGCGGATGTGCCGAGCGAGACGAGGACATCCATGTTGGCGCCGCCATGGCGCAGCGCTGCAAACGCACCCTTGTAGAATCGCGCACCGACGAAAAGTTGGATTGGCGTTGCTAATGCAAACTGCAGTACGCCAGAGAGCTCGAATTGCACACCAAACGCCATCAAAACCATTGGAATGACTAATGGAATCGCAAGGAGCGTTGATAGCGCGAAAAGTTGAAAGGTTTTGCGTTCTTCTGCGTCGCTATGTGCTTCGCGCTCTTCAAACGCCTTCTTTGCTGCCTCTGCCTCGTCCCGGCGCTCCTTTGCCTCAAAGCCAGCTGTTGAGACCACGTCCACCAGATCATTTGCGGCGACCTGAGGCAGGTGTTCCACCTCTGCCATTTCAAGTGCGAAATTGACCGTGGCTTTGACCACACCTTCGGTTGCCTGGAGAGACTTTTCCAAGCGAGATGCGCAACCTGCACATGTCATTCCGGTGATGTCGAGTTTGACGGTTTGGGCTGCAGAGGCTGAGGGTGCGTTCATCAGAGCTATCTTCGGTTGCCGAGTTTAGACCCTCAGGACTTATTACCATTGGTGAGGGCGGGTCAAGTGGTTGTAGAGAGGGTAAATACGCAAGCTCTCCTATGTGATGTAGTCGTGTTGTGATCCTGATCGAAGCCGAGACCACAGCCTGATCATTTTTGCAGGGAACACATAGGGTTTTGCGTAGTTTGACCTGTCACTGGCCCTTCGGTGCGGAAAGGCGCTCTGTGGATAGTCACGTAATGGGAACGAGCGGTGTCCGCTCAAAGGCTATGCCAGTAGCAAAGAGATGATCTGTGTGATCTCTTTTGATGGGGTTGGCAGGCTGGCGCATTCTAGGATGAGGGATTTTCCGGTTGGTTGCCATTGGGTGAAAGGGGCTTGGAGGTCACCTTTCTTCAGAGACGGTTCGACGAGGGCTTTGTGACCCATGAGGATGCCTGCGCCGTTTTTCGCTTCTTCCATTGCTATGGCATAGAGGGAATAGTTTGGGCCGTCGCTCAAGCTATTCAGAGTCGGTGCGTTTTTATTGGCCCAGACCTGCCAGTCCTCTGCCCAGATCACATCGTGGAGGAAGGTTTCTGTCTCAAGGTCCTGCGGTTTTTTCAGGCCTTTTGCTGTCGCTGGTGAGCAGACCGGGGTGATGAGATCCTCTGTGATGATGCGCTCTTGAGCTGTGCTTTTGGGTTTGCCGATGAAGATGGAGAGATCGTAGATCTCGCGGTCCAGATTGGGCGGTGTTTCCAGTGCGGTGACGGAGATGTTGGTATCTGGCAGGGCTGCTCTGATCTTCGGCAGGCGCGGGGAGAGCCAGAGTTGGGCGACGCTTGGCAGGGCTGCAATGTGAATGGTTTTGCGGCTGGTTTTGGCTCGTAATTGGCGGACGGCGTTGCCCAGTTCATCGAAGGCCTTAGAGAAGTGTGGGGCGATGTCCTGCCCCAGCTCTGTCAGGTGGACGCCTTGAGAGCGGCGCTCGAACAGGTCCGCGCCAACCCATTCCTCCAATGCCTTGATGTGCTGGGAGACAGCGCCTGCGGTGACGCTCAGTTCTTCTGCTGCATTGGCAAAGCCACCAAGGCGGGCGGCTGCTTCAAACGCACGAAGGGCGTTGAGAGGTGGCCCTTTGGGGCGGGAGGGAGAGACTGACATGGATTAGCCTTAGTTTTTCTAGGCCAATAATTACATATTCTGGTTTGCGCTCTCAAGCGTTCTGTCCGCACACTCCTCTCAACAATTGGGAGGTTGTGATGGTTTTAGCGAAACGAAATTGGGTTCCAGCTCACTGTGAAGCACTGGTGCAGGAGGTTGCGCAGCGTACGCAAGCGCAGAGTTCTGCGGCTCTTCTGGGGCGACTGGATGCGCTGGCTTCTCAAAACAGGGAAATCCATGAGGAGCAATGCTTCAATCTGAACCCGGCAACAAATGTGATGAACCCAAGGGCTGAGGCGTTTCTGGCCTCTGGCATTGGTTCTCGTCCATCTCTTGGCTACCCCGGCGACAAGTACGAGATGGGGTTGGAAGCTATTGAAGAGATTGAGGTGATTGCGGCTGAGCTGAGTGCGGAAGTGTTTGATGCGCAGTATGCGGAGATCCGTGTACCGTCTGGCGCCATCGCCAATCTTTATGGGTTTATGGCGACCTGTCAGCCGGGTGATACGATCATTGCGCCGCCTGCTTCCATTGGCGGGCATGTGACCCACCACATTGCAGGATGTGCCGGGCTTTATGGTTTGCGCACTGTGCCTGCTCCGGTGAATGCGGATGGTTATACCATTGATGTGGAGGGGCTTCGTGAGCTTGCTAAAGCGGAAAAGCCGAAGCTGATTACTGTGGGTTCCAGCCTCAACCTGTTTGAGCATCCTGTGCGCGCTATTCGTGAGATCGCCGATGAGGTGGGTGCCAAAGTGATGTTTGATGCAGCGCATCAATGCGGGATCATTGCTGGCAGAGCCTGGGCGAATCCGTTGGAAGAGGGTGCTCATTTTATGACCATGAGCACCTACAAGAGCCTTGGCGGGCCTGCGGGCGGTCTGATTGTCTCCAATGATGCTGAGTTAATTGAGCGGATGGATGCCATCGCGTTTCCCGGTATGACTGCCAACTTTGATGCGGCGAAGTCTGCTGCGCTGGCGGTGACCATGCTGGATTGGCGGGACTATGGGCAAGCGTATGCTGCTGAGATGATTGCCCTTTCAAAAGCACTGGCGCAGGCGCTCGATGCGCAGGGCATTCCCGCGTTTGCCAAGGCGCAGGGCTTCACGCAGTCACATCAGTTTGCTGTTGAGGCCGCTTCTTTCGGTGGTGGGCAGGCGGCCTCCAAGAAACTCCGCAAGGCTGGTTTCCTTGCCTGTGGCATCGGCTTGCCGATTGCAGAGGTGGAAGGCGATATGAACGGGCTGCGTATTGGAACGCCTGAACTGGTGCGCTGGGGTGTTGGTGTCAGCCATGCAGGTGAGATGGCGCGGTTGATTGCAGCAGCGCTGCGCTCTGATCTACCTGAGCAGTATCTGCCTGAGGTTTCTGCTTGGCGGCGGCAGTTCAATAAACTGCATTATGTGATGGCTGGAGAGCCTGTATCAGCCTAGCGGTTGTTACGGCGAAACAAAGTCTGCAATGATGAGGTCGCGTTTACGGGGGTGAGTTCTTTCTTGTTGCTTAGCTTGAGGCGGTAGGCATCAGGGGCGTCACACAACGCGGCCCATCCAGATTGTTCTAGAAGCAACAGCATCTAGTTCGCTAAATCCGTGTTTTTGCCAAAAGCGAATGGCTCTAGCGTTCTTTGCATTCGCACCAACATGTATAGCCGCTACTTGATATCGTTTTGCGCATTGCATCCATTTGTTGAGGAGCAGGGTTCCGATGCCTTGCCCTTGAGCAACTGGGAGAAGGTTCATGTGTAGGTGGGCAGGAAAGCGTATTGAAATCTGTTCTGGTGTTTTCTCCGGAAAATGGATCATCTGGTACCTGCGTTCATCCGCAGTCCAAGTCGATCTCGCTCCTTCCTCCGGTTTGGGGTACTTACGTCTTAAGCTTGGCCACCATTGAGTTTCCAGGGTCGCTTCAAACTTGACGGTGTTAATTGTGCCTACACAGTAACCAACGACTTGGTTGTCGCGCTCAATCACGTAAGAGAGTTGAGGTGAGTACTTTAGATAGGGGGCTGAGTAAATGTGCCCCATCATTCGATAATCGGCATACAAGTGGCTGGCATCATTACCCAAATGGCCTGTTTGAACCGAAATGCGGTAGAGTGCCTCCAAATCATCATGGCCAGCTCTGCGAATCTTGTTCATTTCAATGTTCCCATTTGGAGTGCAACCGATTTTACATCTTATGAAGACCAAATATTGTCAGCCAGCTGAAGATAAGTGCTTTAAAGATCTGTGGGTCATAAAGAGGCACTCAATGCATTTCCTGATGGGTAAGAGTGTTGGAGCATACGTTGAATTTTGAATACTGTTGCTTTGCAAAATTTGTAGCACCGTCACAGCAAAGTTTTGCTTGAGAGCGTGTCTGCCAGAAGGTCGAAGACCAGGCGGATGCGCTTTGAGGTGTGCAGTTCGCGGTGGGTTGCCAGCCAGAAGGGCACGACGAATGGCTCAAAGCTTGGCAGCACCTGTTCCATTTCCGGGAACATTTCCGCGATCTCTTGAATCATGACGATGATGCCGAGATCGTTTCTGACCAGTTGCCACCCCACCAGTCCGCTTGCGGTTGTTAGTTTGAAGTTGCTTTCTTTGAGTGGCAAGCCAGACTCGGTGAAATACTTGAGGAACTTGTCTGGCCTGTCGAAGGCGATGAAGTCGTGGTCTGCCATGTCATTGGCCGATTGTGGGCGGCCCTTGCGGTTCAGATAGGTTTTGCTGGCATAGAAGTGTGCGGTGGTTTCCCTCACAAGCCTTGCGGTCAGGTCTGGTTGTTCCGGGCGGATATGGCGGATGGCGATATCTGCTTCACGCTGCTGCAAATCACTGACGGTGTTGGTGGCGATGATTTCCACGTGAATGCCGGGTGCGATCTCGCGCAATTGCTTCAAAATGGGTGTGAGGATGAAGGCTGAGGCGGTGTCGCTTGCGCTGATGCAGACGGTTCCATCGATTTCCTGAGACTGGCCGGAGGCTGCTAATGAAATGCGGTTTGCGGCCTCTCCCATGGATTTCACATGCTCCAGCAGTTCAAAGCCTGCTTGCGTGAGGGAGAGTGAGCGACCAACACGCTCAAACAACGTCACGCCGAGTGCTTCTTCCAGCGCAGAGACCTGTCTGCCCAGTGTGGGTTGGGTGAGGTCGAGGGCTCTTGCCGCAGCCGAAAGGGAGCCTTCCTCTGCTGTGACAAGGAAAGCGCGGGCCTGGTTCCAGTCGAATGAGATGCTCTGCCAATTCATGCATATTTGTATACCTCAACTGCGAATTTTGGCAATTTGTTTTGATAATATGCATGGATACACTGCAGGAAATGGAGGGTTTCCGATGCAGAATTCCGCAGGATTTTGGGACAAGCATGCGCCGGGTTATGTGGCGCGACCAATGAAAGACGTTGCTTCCTATGAGAAGGCAATGGACCGTGTCCGTTCTTATCTCACACCGGAGCAAGAGGTGTTGGAGCTGGGCTGTGGCAGTGGGGCGACGGCGATGCTTTTGGCCAAGCATGTCAAGCACATGACCGCTAGCGATATTTCCGGCAAGATGATTGAGTTTGGGCGTGAAAAGGCGTGGGACGACGGCGTTGAGAATGTGAGTTTTGTGCATGCTCCCGCAGGTGGATCAGTGCTTGATGGCAAAACCTATGATGTGGTGATGGCGTATAACGTTATTCATCTGATCAAAGGTCCGGCTGATGCAATCAATCAGGTACAGCGACTTGTGAAGCCGGGTGGATTGCTCATTTCCAAGACGCCATGTTTGGGCGATTCTGCGTTTTACTGGCGCTGGCTGATCAATGTGATGCGCCTTGTTGGGTACGCGCCTTATGTGACCTACTTCAAGCAGGTGGAATTGGGGCGTCAGATTGAGCAGGCAGGTTTCAAGATTGTTGAGACTGGCAATTATCCGGCGTCTCCCATGGGGCGTTTCATAGTCGCACGTAAGGTGTAAGGCCGCTTACAGGTCCACGCGGGCAAACAAACCGTGGTGGTCGGAGCCGTAGTAAGGGCGGAGAAAGGTCTTTCCGCCCTTTGGTGCGAGGACGTGGTCAATGCGCATGGCATAGGTGCCTTTGAACAGGAAGCTTGCTTCAAATGGGCCGGCCAGTTGAGTGTCTGTGGCGTCGGTGTATTCATCCAGATTGTGCGACCACGGGACCATGTTAAAATCGCCAGCGATCATCTTCAGTCCATCCAGCTCTGATAAGATCGAGATGATTTTCCCAGCTTGTGTCTCTTGAGGAAACGGCCATGGCCAGTGCTGATGGATAGACACAACCCAGAGCGGTCCCTCTGAGCTTTGGATGTGCAGTGCTGCTATGCCGAGGCCGATCTCACAGCGATAAGCATCAGAAGCAAGAGGGAGGCGTGAGAGCACAGCGACTGCGCCTACGGCTGTGAAGGGACAGACGATGTGGTAGGGATACTGCTTTTTGAGTGAGTTGATGAGAGGAAGATGTCTTTTGTGCACTTCCTGAAGCGTGATCACTTCTGGCTGTAGCATGAGGATGTCATTCAGGACATCCATGCGATCTCCGGCACGGAAACTCAGGTTCTTTTGATAGACTGCCAGATCGTAATTCTCTGGGACGCGCACTCCCTGATCGGCCCACAATACCGTTCCGCTGCTGATTGATGCGACTAGAAAGCCGATGATCATCAACTTGGGCTGGCGGTAGCTAAAGAGAGTGAGAATAGCGAGTAAGACGGCCAGAGGCAGCCGAAGAACAGACAAGCTGTCACCGATCGGATGTATAATTCCCAGGAAAGATATGAGGAGTAAACTTGTTACTCCAATTATTGAGTTGCGCAGGAACATGACACTCTTCGTTCACGGAGTTAGAAGGCGCGAACCTGCTATGTATAATCGAAACTATGTTCATTATTTGACAGCGCAATCATTTGGCAGAAAGCCTAGGTTTTTGTAAAATTCCCTCTGCCAGATCATTAAGTTTCTGAAGGAAGTGACACAGAGTGATTGCGTCAGATATGTTGGAGGGCATGACCCGAATGCAGTCGGTGAGCTGAGGCATTGGTGCGTAGCTGATGCAAGGAATGCCAGCTTCGATTAAATGGGTGGTGAATGCATCAGCTTGTCCTGCCGGTGTTTCGATAAGCAAGAAGTCTGTTTCGCTGGGCAGGCAGGAGAGGGCCGTGTGCTGCTCGATGCTGTTTTTTACATGATCGCGCCATTTGCAGCAGGATTTGACGTGTGCTGCAAGCAGGTCATGGTTTTCAATCAGAGCTTTGCCAGCCGCCACGTTGAGTGGAGAGATGGTCGTGCCGCCTTTGAGCTGCCTGAGGCAACTGATGATCTTGGTGTTGCCCATGATATAGCCAAAACCAGTTGCCGCATAACCTGCCTTTGACATGCTGCGCATGAGGACGAGGTTTTCGTGTGTCTCCAGCAAGCGGCACAGGGCGTGCGGATCATCTGCAAACAAGTGATAAACTTCATCAATGACGACGAGACCATTTGTATGGGTGGCGAGCGTTTCGATGAACTCCACCGGGGCTGTTCTGGATGTGGGGTTGTTGGGCGTGCTGAGCAGGGTGATTGCCGGGTCGTGTTCTTGCAGCTTTGCTAAAGCGTCGGCAGTGTCCCAGTGTCCGCCATTTGTGAGCTTGAACTTGTTGGACTGGATGCCGAGCTTTTCTAGCGTGATGCCAAAGAGGAAATAATCGAACTCTGGCAGGAGGACGGATCGACCTTTCGCGAATGCGAGCGAGAGTTCCTCCAGGAAGGTATTGATACCACTGCCGAGCATGACAGAGCAGTTGTCAGGCAGATTGTTCGTTTCCCTGAGTGTTGTCTCTAACTCAGTGATTGCTTTGATGTTGTAGTTGGACAGATTGAGCTTGGGGATATTGCGTTGAATGCACTTGTCGATGTGCATCAGAGCCTCTGGGCGTGTGTCTGACCCTTCAAGTTGAGGGGTTCGATAATCAATGAATTTTTCCAGATTGAACGGGGTTCTCTGGTGTTGTGCAGCCTGACAGAAATCTGAGAGAGAAAATGGCACAGTATGGGAGCCCGTGTTGAGAAAGAGATGGGAGTCCGGAGACATCATTCATAGACGGGTGGAGGGACTTGTGGGCGGTGGTGGAGATAATGCCCAAAGATTGCGTTGCAGTCTTCGAAGTACTTTTCGGTGAAGAGGATGTGTGTGTGCCAGACAATGTCTACGGCCTTGGAAGGCCAGGCGCGGGCGTCCTGCGGATAATCACCTTTGTATTTGACCTCAAGTTCGAGTGAGTCAATCAAGAATTTGCGATAGTCATTGACTGCTGTACGTGTTTCCTTCCTTGGCCACTCGTAACCGCCATCTGCAACGGGAGCCGTGAGCTGGTCAAAGACACATTCCAGATCGAGGGCCTCAATTTTCTTGCGGCCATTTTCATTGAAGATGCGTTCTGAGGAATACCAGTCCATGTTCTAGGCTCCCGATGTTTGCTTGATTAACCAGAGTTTGGGAAACTCTCAGTCTTTGCTTTCTGTGTTTACTTCAGTTTTGTTTTCGATTTTTTCGAAAGGAAAACCGCCAGGGAAAAAACCACATTTTGCTTTTTGTGTTGGTGTGATTGCTTTGTGAGTGAATGGGTTTTGCGCAGCGGCGTGTAGTTTGTTCAGATCAGTCATGGGAGCCTCCTCCTAGGATTTATCTTGAGCGTCATGAATGGTGGTGTGGCCACGGCAAGTGCCGTCAGAAAACACGCCAACAATCGGGCTTTCTCCGATCAGGCCAGACGCAAACATTGTGACTTCTACTGGAGTTTTGTCCTCGCTCTCCGGAAAGACGACTTCATAGCTGTTGGTCATCGTGTAAATGCCTTCACCAACAGTTCCATCTGACTCCGTGACGAGAATGTCATGGCCCTTATGAGATTCAAGCTGGGTATGGCCTTCGTCACTTTTGCCTTTGTGAGTGGTCGTGTAACCTTCGGTATAGCGTGTTTTGCAGGTACCATCGTCAGGTTGCCCGCTGACGAGTGACAAGTCGGAGAACTCGACTTTAGAGTTTTCAGCAGTTGTATCGTTATTTTCAGCAAAGACCGGTGAGGTCGCGAGGCCGAGGAGCCCAAGGCCTGCGACGGCGGCAGTTGTCTTTTTCATATTTTTAGCCTGCTCTGATCGAAATGGGTTCGCATTAGTCGCTTTTGTATCCTTGCGGATGAGCAGAGCTTAGGGATGGCTGTCTTAATGAAAATGTTAAGTGGAAGAAGGATGTGCTTGCTAGGGTAATGCAAGCTGAAGTGGTTGCCTGAGAGTTTAAGCGCTATTGAATTAGAGGTTGTGAGAGTGCGTTAACTTATCATATTGCGTGCAGGCAAAAGAAAAGGGCCCGCTGGGGGCCCTTTATATCTGAATAGCTGGCTTTATTTGGTATCGGCGACCAGCTCGTGCACGTTCCCGTCGGGGTCTGCAAAGAAGGCGGTGTATTCGCCCCAAGGCTGCTGCGCAGGTGCAGCAACGCTTTTAACGCCGTTGGCTAAGAGGGCATCGTAAGCGGTATCAACCTGCGCTGTGGTTTCATATTTGAAGCCGATGCCCAGTCCTGAACCCGTGCGGATTCCATTGAGTGTTTCAGCGTTCAGGAAGGAACTGAGGTATTCATGACTGGCTAGTGACAGCCTGAGGCCGTTGGATTTGAACTCCGCGAACTCTCCATTTTCTGAGATCAGTTTCATCTTCATTTTGTCTTTGAAGAAAGCTTTCATCTCAGGGAAGTTTGCTGTGTGCAGGGTGACCATGTAAATGGCCGGCTGAGTTGGTTCTGCCTGAGCTGCGAACTGCGCGCCAAATAGTGACAGAACGGCGATCATACATTGCTTAATGAACGTCATTTGTTGTTGTTCCTTTCAGAGTCCATAGCCATTGGGATTTTGTTGCGAGAAAATGCTGTTCGAGCTGGTTTAGAGTTTGCTGGGTGTTAGAGGACGGCAGCCCGTATCCTTTGATGAAATTCATGAGGTGAGGTCTGAGAAAGGCGAGGGCGTCTTCCAGATTGTCTGGCTGATCGTGGGGCATGCCATACCAAACCAACGAGATCCCTGAAACGAAGGCCCAAAGACCGGTTGTCAGGTGTTTGGGGTCGGTGGTGGTTCCAGAGATTTCTGAGCAGAGCTCTTCCAGAAAAGAAGAGAGATCTGAGGCTACAATCTGATGATTGTGACGCCTGATATTATGAGTTTCCTGCCAGAAAGAAGGTGAGGCACATTGCATTTCTATTTGGAACACGTCTGGATGGGCGATGTTGAAAAGAAAGTCCAACATGATCACGCCGAGGCATCGCATTTCAGGCTCTTGAAATTGATCGATTACTAATTTTAGTTTTTGATGGCGGATATCAAGGGCTTGGGATGCCAGTGCGGCTATGACGTCCTGTTTGCTTTCGAAGTGGCGGTAGAGAGTGCCGACGGAGACTTGCGATAGCTTGGCAAGTTCTGGCATTTTCAGGGCGCCAATTCCTTCAGAAATAGCGATTTCTCGCGCCTTCTCCAAAATTGCTTCTTCGCGAACTCTGGTTTTTTGCTGCTTGCCAGAAGGTTGCATGAAGTTGGTTCCATCGTTTTTTGATTCTGGAATATAATTCGAATAATATTTCATATTTGATTTTTGGATGGAACTCAAGGTTCGAGCTTGCCTGAGATGTAGGTTGGTGCATCACATTTAAGTGGCTGGATTGTCGGTTCTGCAGGCAAAAGAAAAGGGCCCGCTGGGGGCCCTTTGTGGTTTTCGGAAAGTGAGTGGTGTTAGGCCAGTTCTTCTTCCAGATTTTGGCGGGACAGGCCGTCCATGCTTGGCATCAGGGAGAGGAGCTCCTTGGTGTAAGCGTGTTGAGGTTTGTCGAAGAGGTCTTCGGTATCAGCAACTTCCAGAAGCTGGCCGTGGCGCATAACACCGGTGCGGTTACACATCTGCCGGATGACCGCGAGGTCGTGGCTGATGAACAGCATGGTGAGGCCCAGCTCGTCCTGCAGGTCTTTGAGCAGGTTGAGGATTTGTGCCTGAATGGATACGTCCAGCGCGGAAGTTGGTTCATCACAAACCAAGAAGCGAGGGCGTGTCGCCAGGGCGCGGGCAATGGAGATGCGCTGGCGCTGACCGCCGGAGAACTCGTGCGGGAACTTGGCTGCTGCTGCGATGCCAAGGCCGACGTGCTCCAGAAGGTCATCAACGATCTGGTTCACTTCGCTGTTGGTGCTGGCGAGTTTGTGGAACTTGATTGGCTCAGCCACAATATCACGCACACGCATGCGGGAGTTCAGGGACGAGAAGGGGTCCTGGAAGATCATCTGCATCTGACGACGCATGGACAGAACCTGCTTCTTGTCTTTCAGGCTGGTCAGTTCCTGTCCTGCAAAGTGGGCTGTGCCGCCTGCAGGATGGTAAAGGCCAGTGATGACGCGGGCCATGGTTGATTTACCGGAGCCACTTTCGCCCACGAGGCCGAAGGTTTCACCTGCATGGATGTCAAAGCTGACTTTATCCAGAGCGGTGAAGTACTGCCTGTTGCTGGAAATCCATGCGTCCTTGGTGAGGAACTTCATGGTGATGTCTTTTACATCCAGCAATGGACCATCGACAGACTTGTAGTCACGCGCCTTACCCAGCCAGTGGGTGGAGATGTCGATTTGCTTGAAAGGCTTTGCTGAGCCTTCAATGTAATCGACCTGTGGGAAGCGGTGCACTTTCACGTCCGGGCGTGGAACAGCGGCAATCAAGCTTTGGGTGTATGGGTGCTTTGGAGCGCCCAGTACTTGCTTGGATTCGCCGTATTCAACCAGATCACCACGGTACATCACCGCAACGTGGTCGGTGAGGTCTGCGATCACGCCCATGTCGTGGGTGATGACGACCATCGCCACGTTTTTCTCTTCACACAGACGCTTCATCAGTTTCAGGATCTGAGCCTGAATAGAAACGTCGAGCGCGGTTGTTGGCTCATCTGCGATGACAACTTCCGGGTCTGCGCAAAGAGCGAGAGCGATCACCACACGCTGGCGCATGCCACCGGAGAACTGGTGTGGGTATTGCGCGATGCGTTCTTCCGGATTTGGAATGCCAACCTGATCCAGCAGATCAACCGCATGAGCGCGGGCTTTTGCTTTGGAAAGCGGCAGGTGCAGGCGGATGGTTTCGACCAGCTGGAACTCGATGGTCTGGAGTGGATCCAAAGAGGTTAGCGGATCCTGAAAGATCATGCCAATGCGCTTGCCGCGCAGTTTGCGCATGCTTTCAGCCGCGAGGTTGTCGATACGTTTGCCGTCGAGGTGGATTTCACCTTCGGCAATCCGGCCCGGATTTTCCAGAAGTCCGATGACGGCGTTGCCGACGGTGGACTTGCCTGCGCCACTCTCTCCGACCACGCCGAGGATTTTACCGGCGTCTACAGAGAGATTGACATTACGGGACGCTGTGAAGACGTCTTTGCGGCTCGGAAACTCAACAGTGAGGCCGCGAATATCTAAGATGCTCATGGTCTGGCCTCTCTAGCGCAGTTTCGGGTTCAATGCGTCGCGGAGCCAGTCGCCCAGCAGGTTCACTGCCAGAACGAGGATCGCAAGCGCCAGACCTGGGAAGATCGCGATCCACCACTCACCTGAGAACAGGAAGTCGTTGCCGATGCGGATCAGAGTGCCCAAGGATGGCTGTGTTGATGGAACACCAACGCCAAGGAAGGAGAGGGTTGCTTCTGTGATGATTGCCAAAGCAAGGTTGATGGTTGCAATAACCAGAACCGGGCCAAGCACGTTAGGCAGCACGTGACGGATCATGATGATCCATGCCGGAATGCCAATGACGCGGGCGGCCTGAACATACTCTTTGTTCTTCTCCACCAATGTAGAGCCACGAACTGTACGTGCGTATTGCACCCAGAACGACAGGCCGATGGAGAACGTTAGAATCCAGATTGCCCAGGTCTCACGATCGATGTTGCCAAAGATGCCGTTTGCAATGCCGTCGATGAGCAATGCCAGCAGGATGGCCGGGAAGGTGAGCTGGACTTCAGCGATACGCATGATGATCGCGTCTGTGCGGCCACCGACATAACCGGAAATCAGGCCGAGGGAGATGCCGAGGATTGCGGCAAATGCTACAGACAGGAAGCCCACTGCCAGAGAAATGCGCATGCCATACAGGATGCCAGAGAGCAGATCGCGGCCCTGATCATCTGTGCCCAGCAGGTAGCGTGGGTCGGACCATTCCATACCAATCGGCGGAATGCGTGCGTCCATGATGCTGATCTGAGCCAGATCGAACGGGTTGAACGGTGCGACGAGCGGAGCAAACAGGGCTGCGAGCATCAGCACTACCGTGGTGAAAGCCGCGAGGACTGTCACCTTGGAGCTGAGGAAGCTGTGCAGCAAGTCGCTGTCGAGGAAGCGGGC
>NZ_LCWX01000079.1:63094-68716 GCF_001431305.1 Pseudovibrio sp. POLY-S9 | reverse complement strand
CATTGCGGAGTGCGGGGCTTCTGAAGCCTCACTGCCGGAAACGGTTGGTGTGTTATCTGTCATGATTATTATCCTTACCGTTTCTTATGCGCGGCCGCGTTCGGTGCGCAGGCGTGGATCAATCACGACGTAGAGAATGTCTACGATGAGGTTGATGAACACGAAGATGAAAGCGGTGAGCAGCAGGTAAGCTGCCATGATCGGAATATCCACGTTCTGCACGGCTTGCAGGAAGAGGATGCCCATGCCCGGCCACTGGAACACGGTCTCGGTGATAATCGCGAAGGCGATGATGGAGCCGAGCTGCAGACCGGTGATGGTGATCACAGGGACCATCGTGTTTTTGAGAGCGTGGATGTAATAGACAGACCGGTTCGGCAAACCGCGGGCGCGGGCGAACTTGATGTGGTCGGTCCGCATCACTTCCAGCATCTCAGCGCGGATCAGGCGCATGATGAGGGTCATCTGGTACAGCCCAAGCGTAATTGCCGGCAGGATGATGGCCTTCAGACCGCTGATGGTCAGGAAGCCTGTGTCCCAGAAAGACCCCAGGGCAACAACCTCGCCGCGGCCAAAGCTTGGCAGCCACTGCAGTGTGACCGAGAAGAAGAAGATAAACAGGATGCCGATAAAGAATGTTGGCAAAGAGATACCTACAAGAGATACCGACAGGAACATCTTTGAGAGCCAGGAATCGCGGTTCAGACCGGTGTAAACGCCCATTGGAATGCCCAGCAGCAATGCAAAAATTGCAGAGGCGAAGGACAGCTCCAGAGTTGCAGGCAGGCGGCGACCAATGAGATCTGCCACAGGCTGCTTGAACTGGTAGGAGTTACCGAAGTCAAACTGGATTGCGCCCAGGACATAACGGAAAAACTGAACGAGAACGGGGTCGTTCAGACCGAGGCGCTGGCGCAAGGCTTCACGCTGTTCCGGGGTGGTCTCAATGCCCACCATCTGGTTTACAGGATCTCCAACAAAGCGGAAGAGCAGGAAGGAGATTAAGGCTACGACAAACATGACCACGAGAGCCATGGCGATACGCCGGGAAATAAAGCCAAACATGGTGTTTTATAGTTGTTCCTGAGAATAGAGGCGCCCGGCGCCTAGGGCGCCGGGCTATTATTTTGTTGGCTAAGCCGTCAACTTAGTTCTTCACTACAAATTTGAAGTGGAACTCGTTATCCGCACGCTGCTTCAGAGTAACCTTGTCGGATACACCCCAAGCCAGACCCTGCTGATGCAGTGGAATGTGAGATACTTCGTTGTTCAGGATTGTGTAGGCTTCGGAGATCATGCTGTTACGCTTCTCTTCGTCGTTTTCGGAGAGAACCATTTTTGTCAGCTCATCAACACGTGGGTTACAGTAACCACCGAGGTTGAATGGTCCGCCAGCACCTTTGTCATCACGACAGTTGTTGAGGTTGAGCAGAACGTTGTAGCTGTCGAATGAACCTGGGGTCCAACCGAGCATGTAGAAGGACGTGTCAAAGCCGCCAGATGCCAGGATCTTAGCGAAGTACTTCGCTTTAGGCTGTGCATTCAGGTTTACTTTGATGCCTACGCGCGCAAGGAATGCTGCAGTTGCCTGACAGATTGCTTCATCGTTGACGTAGCGATCATTCGGGCAGTCCATGCCAACTTCAAAGCCGTCTGCATAACCTGCTTCTGCGAGAAGTGCCTTCGCAGCTGCCGGATCGTACGGGTAGCGAGAGAAGTCACCGGAGTTTGCGAACAGGAATGGTGAGATCATCAGAGCAGCTGGCTCGGACAGACCACGCATGATTTTCGCTTTGATCGCATCAACGTCAATTGCCTGATAGAACGCCTTACGAACGCGAACGTCCTTGAACGGGTTCTTGCCTTTGATGTTGGAGTAGGTCAGCTCATCACGCTTCTGGTCGAAGCCAAGGAAGATGGTGCGCAGCTCAGGACCGGTCAGTGCAGATGTGCCCGCATTGCTGTCCACGCGTTTGATGTCCTGTACCGGGATCGGGAACGCCATGTCCAGCTCACCGGAAAGAAGAGCTGCAACGCGGGTTGCATCAGATCCGATTGGAGTGAACTCAACGCCAGTCAGGTTGTGTACCTTCTGGTCCCACCAACCGTCGTTTACGGTGAAAGTGGTTTTTACACCTGGCTCATGCGTTGCAATCTTGAACGGGCCGGTGCCGTTTGTGTTCAAAGATGCATAGTTTGGATTGGTGTCAGAAGCGCTTGTCACTTTTACAGCGTTGTTTGCTTCAGTCCATTCCTTATCCATGATGTACCAAGTGGACCACTCGGAGTGCAGGATAGGGTTTACGCCTGTCAGGACGAAATCAACGGTGTAGTCGTCTACTTTCTCAACCTTGACGTCCGCTGCGATACGGGTTGTCAGGTCAGAGCCTTCAGCGCGAACACGGTTTGCAGAGAAAACCACGTCGTCAGCATTGAAGTCGTTGCCGTTGTGGAACTTTACGCCTTTGCGCAGGTGGAAGCGCCAGCGGGTTGGTTCAATAACTTCCCAGCTTTCTGCAAGTGCAGGTTCGATCTGGAGATCAGCTGTACGGCGAACGAGACCTTCATACACATTGCCGTGCATGGCCATGGTGAATGTTTCGTTCAAGCTGTATGGATCTAGCTGATTGTATGTACCTTGAAATGCGAACTTCAGCGTTTCAGCATTTACCTGAGTTCCAGCAGCAAGCGTCATTGCCAATGCAGCGGATGCAATCTTTAAACGCATTCTAAATTAACTCCCCTTTTCCCCTCATGCAGAAAATTAATTGTTCTGCAGGGCCCCTCTGGTTTCGCCGACCACTTATTAGGCGGATTCTGGCGTCTTAGTGATATTACCCATATGAATGAATGCGTCTAGGGGGCATTGCGTAGTTGAAACGAGGAATTAATGTGGGCGCAGCGCAATTTCATAGCGTATTCAGGTGCTAAGGGATGTATTTCTTGCGGTTTAATGCGCGTCAGTTGAGAGACGCACTAACGTTAAGATGAGTATATTTCATCTAATGATGAGGAAATGAAGGGTTCTGATCTTGTTGATTATGTATGGTATTCGCAATTGCGACAGTGTTCGCAAGGCTCGTAAACTTCTGGATGAATCTAAAATCAACTACAATTTTCACGATTACAAGAAAGATGGTGCAGATGAAAATGCACTGATAGAGGCCTGTGAACGATTCGGTTGGGACGCTGTTTTGAATAAACGCGGTACCACATGGCGCAAATTGGATGATGAAATCAAAGCTGGTGTCACGGACCAGGCTAGCGCTATCGCCTTAATGGCACAGGAAACTTCATTAATTAAAAGGCCACTTATTATTGGTGGAAAACAGCTTTTGCTGGGATTTGATGCGTCTTTGTGGGGCGAAATTTTGGAAAAAGGAGAGCTGTAGAGACAGTTAAACTGTTCTAAGCTCTCCTTAATTGGACGGTAAAGTTTAAGGGTTGGGATCCTTTAGGCTTAGCCATCCTTCCTATGGTATGAGGCGCTGGCAATCACGTAATCTGAAGCGTGGTTGCCAACCCGAAATCTTTTATCTGACGAAGTTTTCTCGAAGCTGACCGCGACATTGAGTAAAAATGCTGCGAGAATTCTTCTGCACCTGCCTCAAGCTCTTCACAGGTCATGTTTTTTGGCTGGTAGACCGCATGGGCACCATCAAATTCTCCCCAGTTGTCAGAGAGCAATCTGTCCTCCTCTTCCAGCTGTTTGTAGAAGCGGGAGCCGGGGAAGGGGATGGCGATGGCCGGTGCGGTAATATCT
Source organism: Pseudovibrio sp. POLY-S9 (assembly GCF_001431305.1). Lineage (NCBI taxonomy): Bacteria > Pseudomonadati > Pseudomonadota > Alphaproteobacteria > Hyphomicrobiales > Stappiaceae > Pseudovibrio > Pseudovibrio sp. POLY-S9. The sequence continues at coordinate 64,953 of NZ_LCWX01000079.1, read as the reverse complement.
ACCCCTATGTCATGATAGAACTTGGCGGTTTCGATGAAAATTTCTGGTGTATGCTCGTCGAAGCCAAAAATAGCCGTGGTGTCGACAATAATTCCATGTGTATGAATGTTAGAAATTTGAGATTTTAAGTTTTCAGGTTTTACAAAACCCTTGCCGGCACGCTTGAGTGCTGCCTTGGACGGGGTTTCTATTCCAATGAGCAAGTACTTCGCACCGGACCTTGCTGCGGCTTCCAGAAGTTCCGGATCATCTGCTATGCGAATAGTGGTTTCGCCTGCCCATCTAATCTTGAGCGTTTCTAATGCTTTGAATAATTCCAAAGCGTATTCGCGATCCTCTGTCAGGTGGTCGGCGTGAAGTTCGACCCAATCGGTTTCCATTTCGGAAATCTCATTGATTATGTCGGGGATTGGGCGATAGCGGGTTTTGCCAAGCATGCCGGGGATGAGGCAGAAGCTGCAGTGGTGTTTGCAGCCGCGACTGACCAGCACGGACCATTCCCAGCCATACTGCTCTGCGGTGATGAGATGGCGCGGATATGGGTTAAGCTTGGACATATCAGCGTAGGTGCCGGTGTATCTCGGCTTGAGGCTTCGGTTTTGCGCATCCTGTAGCAACTCATCCCAGACGTTTTCACATTCGCCTGTCATCACCGCATCTGCATATTCGCTGGCTTCTTCTGGCATGAAGGTGGCGTGGAGGCCGCCGATCACAACCTGACTGCCTTTTTCTGAGAAAGCTGAGGCGAGCTCGTAGCCTCGGTTGGCATCCGGGGTTGCGAAGAAAAGCACCACGAGGTCGGCAGTCACCTTGCGGGGATCGACCATCCTGATGGTTTCGTCATGCATCTCCAGCTGAAAATGGCGGGGGGGTGCTGCCGCAGCTGAGAAGATGGACTGAGGCGGGCCTCCACGCGCTTTCTTGTAGTCTTTAAAATAGCTCGGTGCAGATGCTTTGATGAGACAGATCTTCATTGCCAACCTCATGTGTTTGTTTTGAATAAACTGTCATAAATGACAATTTATAGCAAGAGGAATTTTTATGAGGTGTTACCGCATTGAAATTACGTCATTAATTGAAGGTATGATCTAGCTTTTGTTGAAGGATGACATATCAAAACGTTGCACATCGCGCAGGAGTTTGATGAACTCCTGAGAGGCGTGTGTGAGGGATGACTGGCCTTTTTCTGCAGTGGCGAGGGCCGCGTTGCCGAGTGCGCCGGTCTTGTTCAGATCCTCGCTCATCCAACCATATTGATGGCGGCCATGCGCGCGCAGATAAGCATCGTTGTTGATGTGGTCTGTTTGAGTGGAGGTGAAGTCTATCGCCTGATCCATGCGTACCAGATCAGGACGTAAGGAGAGCATGATGGAGGTTTCGATATCTCCGCCGTGAATGCCGTAGGTGAACTCTTCCTCAGCATAGAGGCCTTCTGGTTGGCCAAAGCGGAGCCAGCTGGATTCGACCGCCAGCATGTTGTGTTTGAGGCGCAAGTCACGGGTGATGATGTCCATCAGCGGTGAGTTGCCGCCGTGGGAGTTGGCCAGCACCAGCTTGCGGATACCTGCTCTGGCAACACATTCCCCGATCTCAATCCAGGCTTTAACAGCAGTTTCCCATGTGAGGCTGAGTGTGCCCGGGAACGAATGATGCTCATCTGATTTGCCGACGGCCTGAACGGGCAGGAATGTGACTGGTAGATCATCAGGCAACAGCTCAACCGTGCGAGCGACTTGCCCTTCCGCGATGCAGGTGTCCGTGTAGACAGGAAGGTGAGGGCCATGCTGCTCAATCGCTGCAATCGGCAACACTGCGATCCACTCGCTGGTGTCATTCTCAGAGAAGTCAGTTGTTGTCAT
>NZ_LCWX01000079.1:35890-63001 GCF_001431305.1 Pseudovibrio sp. POLY-S9 | reverse complement strand
CTCATGCCAAAAACGGCGGGGCAGGGCGCTCATATGGTTTTCCGGTGCTTGTTGTCTTGCGCGCAGAGTAACGCGTTGGAGCGCGGACGTCATGGGGGAAGGAACAGGGTGCTCCGGTTTTTCAGAGGTAGTGGGTAGGGAGGCGTTTACTCTGGTGACTGGCAGTCGGGGCTAATGGCTCACGTGTGGAGCTGTGCCTCGTCCTTCTTGTTGGCTAACAATAAGAAGGAGAAGCCGATTATGTTTTCCAGAAAAACACGAAAAGGACTGCTTGGGGGTGTTGCACTGGCACTGGCCGGGTTGATGGCTGGTGAGGCGGGAGCTGCTACGGGTGTTCTGATTACTTCAACCTATTGTGATCGATTTACAAATTCTCGAAACCAAATTTGGACTGAGAATAATCTAGGTGCCGATAATGTTTATTACATGAAAGATAACGGCGCAGTTATCCAGCTCTCTGGGCCTGCAAATATTACTCAGGTTGATGATTTGATTGCAACTGCCCATGGCAACTGTGATGGTATTGGGCCATTTGCTAAAGACGCTTTTGCTCAACATCTTAAGACAGCGAGGGATACTGGCGCCGACTTCAATAAGCTTGTGTTCTTTTCATGCTCTTCGGCTGCAACTGGGGTGTCAGGGCACAGCCTGATTGATGAAGTTGGAACGAAATTCCCTGGGACTAAGAGAATTGTTGGCTGGCCGAGAAGCGGCTATTTTTCTGGTTCAGATGATGCGAGTTTTGCGAATGCTCAGTATACTAGCGGTGCTGACTTCGCGTTTATAGATCCCTCTCGCGAACATGAAGCTCTTGGGCGTATTGCCGATATGGATTATCTTTGGAATACGAAGATTACCACTCCTATAGTTGGTCCTTTACGTTCTGTACAGGCAGCCTGTAATTTAGCTGTTGGATCTGGCAATGATCAAGATTTGAAGGCAAGAATGCTTGAGACCATTGCGGCCTCCCGCGCTGTTCTGACTGGCGAGGTGGTTCCGAACATGCCTGGAAGTACAGTTTTAGGTTGGGGGCATCAGCTCTTGGATTATCAAGACAACGCAAAGGTATGTGGTGCTGATATTGATGGTGCCGGAACTGCGGTTCCATGCAATCATCCAGTCAACAAAAACTTCAATACGGCTGTTGTTCAATAAGGTGGGCGTGAGATCAATCTTATGATAGGTCGACTAAGAGAAATAAACTTTCTTAGGTCCCAATGAAAATGAAAAACTCCCCCCTCCTGTCCCTAAACAACATCTCTAAGACCTTCGAAAATGGCACCACCGCTATCGATGGGTTTAGTCTTGATGTGCGGGCGGGGGAGTTTTTGAGTATTCTTGGGCCGTCAGGGTGTGGGAAGTCTACTATTCTGCGGCTCATTTCTGGGTTGGAGGAGCCAAGCTCAGGTGAGATTGTTCGGTCTGGGCAGGGTGAGGTTGGGTTTGTGTTTCAGGAACCGACCTTGCTGCCGTGGGCGAATACCTTTGAGAATATCTACTGGCCGTTGAAGGTGAAGGGTGTTTCTAAGCGTGATGCGAAGGATCGCGTGGAAGAAGCGCTGGAGATGGTTGGGCTTTCTAATTTTTCAACGCATATGCCCTCAGAGCTTTCCGGTGGTATGAAGATGCGGGTTTCCATCGCTCGTGCTCTTGTTACCAAGCCGAAGCTGTTGCTGATGGATGAGCCGTTTGCGGCGCTGGACGAAATTACTCGTAACAAGCTGAATGATGATTTACTTGAGCTGAAGTCTGCCCATGACTGGACGATTCTGTTCGTGACGCACTCTGTTTATGAGAGTGTGTTTCTGTCTTCCCGTATTGTGGTTATGGCCGCTGGGCCGGGGCGTATTACCCATGATATGGCGCTGGATGCTTCTTACCCACGCTCGCAGAACTATCGTATGGAATCACAGTACGCGGCGTATTGCCGTGAAGCGGTGGATGCGTTGGAGCAGGCGATGGGACACGGGATAAAAGTATCCGCGTAACCTCAAAAATCCCACTGAGTAGAACTAAAGAGCTTAAACACCTAAGAAATCTCATTAGGTCACTAAATAATCGCCGAACTGTCATCTGACTTATATATTCGGCGGCTATCACTGCTGTGCATTTGCCTTTTTCGGGCGTTTTACGTTGATTAGGACAGCAGCGAGATTAGCCAGACCATGGGTTTTAATTTTAAAAAAAGCACGACATTTCGTCTTGCGCAGGCAGCGAAGGCGCAGCGGGCGCGTTCTGGGGCACACCTTTCGCGCATCGGATTGCATCCGGGGCAGGAAGCTGTTCTGAAAGTTTTGAGCGAGACTGATGGCAAGACCATGAGCCAGTTGGCTCTGGCGCTTGGTGTTCAGCCGCCAACCGTGACAAAAATGGTGACACGCCTGACAGCTCAAGGGCTTGTGTTCCGCCGGATCTCGGAAACAGACGGCAGGCTTGCCCGCGTGTTCCTGAGTGAGGAAGGCCGTGACCGGATCTTACTGGTAGATCGTGCATGGAAGCGTCTTGAGAAAGAAGCGCTTGCAGGTATGGATGACAAAGACCGCAAGAAGCTTCGTCGCTTGTTGCGTCAGGTTGAAAAAAACCTGTCTGCCAGCTTTGAAGATGATCCGGATTTGGAAGATGAGCTGGAAAACGAAGATAAAACTGCGCAAGAACAGGCTGCGAAGAAGGTAGAGCTGGAAGCTGCTGATTAAGCTGAAGGCGCAAGGCCTGCGTTAAACACAGGCCAATGATTTTTTATTGATTTAAGCGTCCTGGCAGAGAAACAGCAGGTCTGTATCTGGTGTTTCCAGTCCAAACTGGGTGAGCAGAGTTGTTATCTGCCCTCTGTGGTGGGTTTGGTGGTTGAAGAAATGCAGCACCAAGTCCCCAAAGTTTTTCGTTGCGGGTATACCTTTCATGTTGGCATAGGTGAGAGCGGCCTCCGCTTGAACGGTGGTAATGTCCCCTGCAAATTCTTCAATGATCGCGTCCAGCTTTTGCCGGGCTGCTTTCAGGTCTGACCAGCTGTCATATGGAATAGATGTGAGTGCTGTTGGCACTGGAAACTGATCAAGTTGCTGCAGGCTCTCATAGGTTTGGGAATGCTTTGCGAAGCGGCGTAGCCAAACCAGATCTCCCACCACAATATGATTGAAGGTCGCGGAGACTGACTTGAAGAACGCGCCGCGGTCTTCTTTCAGCTGCGCATCGCTCAGCTGGTCTGCGCACTCGTAAAGCCGTGCATTCATCCAGGTATTGTATTGGGCTAATAACTTGAAGTCTGAATGCATTTTCTCGAAACCTGACATCTGGTTATGTATTTAAGTGAAATATATCAGCATGTTTGATGGATTTGGTAAGGTACTAAAACTTGAGAATTCATAATGAATTCTCTTTGTTGGCTGTGAGGAGTATTGCTATTTGCTAATGTTGCTGTGCATAAGTGCTTAAGAATACAAACTGGATCCGGCTGGATATGCGAGGACATCAGCATTGAGCGGCACAGGTAAACCATTGAGATTAGGCGATCTTGCCGAGAAACTGGGTGTTTCGACGGCTACGGTTTCTTTGGCTTTGAGAGATTCCCCTTTGATCGCCAAAGCCACGAAAGCACGGGTGAAAGCCTATGCTGAGGAAGTGGGTTATATCTATAATCGGTCAGCTGCATCTTTGCGGACATCTCAATCCAATATGATTGGGGTGGCGGTTCACGATATTCTCAATCCTTATTTTGCAGAGGTCTTTCGCGGCCTGGAAGAAACACTGGCGCTGCACAACAAGACCATTCTGATTTGCAATCACCGCGATATTGTCGAGCGACAGAAACACTTCACGGATACGCTGCTGCAGCATCGGGTTGATGGGCTTATTTTGTGCGCTTCGGTTGGCACGACTGACAAGGACATCAACTCCATTGTGCGGCAAGGGGTGCCGGTCACGCTGGTTTGTCGCGATGTGGCTGGAGCAGATGCACCTTGTGTGCGTGGGGATGACTTTCTTGGGTCCTACCGCATTACAAAACATCTGATTGAGCAAGGGCATACTCAAATCGCCATGGTTGGTGGCCGGCGTGGCAGTTCTGCCGGGCGCGACCGGAACCGTGGTTGGCGGTCTGCACTCGAGGATGCGGGGATCAATGCGGATGAGCAGCTGGATATTCCTGAGTTGATGACACAGGATGATGGTCGATCCATTGCCAAGCAGATTGTGCAGACGGATCCTCGACCAACAGCTGTGGTGTGCTTCAACGACCTTGTGGCGCTGGGCGTGATGAGTGCTGTTCGCCGACTTGGTGTTGAGCCGGGGCCTGACCTGGCAATTGTTGGTTATGATGACACCGAGGGCACTGAAAATCGGACTCCAGCCTTGACCACTGTGGACAATGGGGCCGGAACCATCGGTGTGAATGCTGCAGAACTCATGCTTTCGCAGATGAATGGCGAAAAGCTCAGTAACGAACTGACGTTAATTGAGCCTAAGCTTCGTATTCGTGAGAGTGCGCCGCCTCCGGGTGAGCGGCTGGTGTCAGTGGACGGGCTGTGCGCGACCCGTGAGTAACTGCCATTTGAAGCCAAGTGGCAGTTAGGTGATCGTGAAACTGCCGCATTGAAACTCTATGTTTACTATGCCGCGCTTATCTAAGCGGCATCTTGTATTGCGTTTGGAGTTTCGTCATGGTCAGTTCTCGTGGAAGTATCGAAGATCATAAAGACTTGAAGATGTTTGGTTTTTTTACACTCGCCATGACGTGTATGGTTCTTCTCGTTGGCTAACTCTCTAAATCGACTCGCTTCGCTAGGTTGAGAGGACTGCTCATTTTTGAGTGCTCCTCGCGGTGGCCTTTGAGTTTTGGTTGGCTTGCCTTGCTTGGTTGTCTTTTGATGCGAAATGCAAATCACCTAAAACGAGTGCGTTTTGCACTTCATGTAAATAATAACTAGTATGTAATTAGATTTATTTTAGATTGTATCTGTACTCAACAAGTAATGCGTGTATTTGTTTTTGAGTTAAATCCATGAATAAGTTATGTTTTTAGATCTGTTATCTCTCACTTAATTTTCTGTTAACCTTGAGTTAACTGATTGCGCCCAGAATCTGTACATAAAACAGATCCTGGAGGCTGTTCGTATGCATGGGATTTTAAGAAAAACAGTAGTAGCTGCCGGCGCAACCCTGGCGTTAGCTAGCTTTGGCGTCCTATCCGGTCAAGCCAGTGTAATTTCTGGTCACTGGTCAATTTCTGATGTGTTGTCGTCTAAAACCTGCTCCGCGCAGCTTGGTTCTGAGCCTGCTGCAAGTGGATATGGCAACTCGTTTGAGACCAAAAATTGTCAGGGGCTTTATGCGCCTATCTCCAAAGCCACAGCGTGGCAGTGGAGCTTTGATGATGGTTTATCATTGTTGGATGCAGACGGGAAAGTCGTGCTCCAGTTTGATATTGATGAGCTTGATGGGTTGACCTCGGTTGGGCCTTCCTCTCTGTTCCTCATCATGCAGCCTGTGCATCAGGACAGTAATGCCCCAGACCTTTCCGACTTGATCGAAAAGGCCATTGTGGTGACAGCGCAGCGTTAGAGCTTTCCTATTTGGTGTGGGTGCTTAGGAAATCACCCACACGGCTCAATGCACGGCTGATGTTCTCCTCTGAATTGGCATAGGAGAAGCGCAGATATCCCTCTCCCAGGACACCAAAATCAGGTCCGCCGATGAGCGCAACACCGGCTTCTTCCAAGAGCGCTGAAGCTAAGGGCTTTGCTTGCCATTTTGTTTCTTTGATATTCGGGAAGGCGTAGAAGGCGCCTTTGGGTGTGTTGCAGGAGATGCCGGGCAGGGCGTTCAGTCCCTCCACCACGAGCTCACGTCGTCGGTCAAAAGCCAGCATCATCTGATCTACTGCATCCTGTGGGCCTTCGATGGCGGCAATGCCTGCGTATTGACTGGGTGTGTTGACGCACGACCAGCAGTTCACGGCAAGCTTGCGTGCTTTATCAATGAGAGAAGCTGGCCAGACGGAATAGCCCATGCGCCAGCCTGTCATAGCCCAAGTTTTGGACCAGCCATTGAGCAGGATGAGTTGGTCTTTGAGCTGCTCGAATTCCATCAAGGATGTGTGCTTAAGCCCGTCATAGGTCATGCGGGAGTAAATCTCGTCAGATAGGACTGGCAGGTTTGGATGGTTTTCCAATCCCTTCACCAGCTTCTCTATCTCAGAGCGCGGTGTCACGCCGCCTGTTGGGTTGGCCGGGGAGTTGAGGATGAGCAGAGCTGTGCGCTTATTAATGAGGTTCAGGGTTTCTTCGGCTGAGAAAGCAAAGTCGTTTTCTTCACGGATTGGCACCGGGATTGGTGTTGCTCCGGTGAACTCAATCATGGAGCGATAGATCGGGAAGCCGGGGTCTGGGTAGAGGATTTCCTTGCCGGGCTCACCAAACATCAGGATTGCCATAAACATGGTGACCTTGCCGCCGGGAACGACCATGACAGCGTCAGGGGAGACATTTGCGCCTGTTTCTGCATGTAGGCTTGCTGCGATGGTTTCTCTGAGTGGGAGAATACCCGTAGCGCCGGTGTAACCGTGGTGGCCATCGCGTAACGCTTTGACGGCTGCTTCCACGATGTGTTCTGGTGTTTTGAAGTCTGGCTGACCGATGCCGAGATTGATGATATCGCGGCCCTGCTGAGCGAGCTCAGTAGCCCGTGCCAAAACGGCAAATGCGTTTTCATCCCCGATGCGGTCAAACGCCTCTATGGTTTTCAGCATGATGGTTGGCCTCCCAGTTCCCCAAAACGATCGGCTGGATGGTAGGGGATGGAAGCGATTGAATGCAAACGGAAATTAGTTGAGTGGGTTGAGCGCTGGAGGTTGGGTGTTCCTGTTTAAGCTATCGGTGCCAGCTTCTTGCTTCTGTCAAATAACGAGCCTAGGATCACCTTATATATTGAATGGAGATTTTTATGAGTGGTCTTCGTGTGCCTGAGAAGATCAGGTCTTTGGGTGTTTTTCAGTTTGTGACGAGAAGCCCGGCGCGCATTGTTGTGACAATGGCGATGATGATTTTGATTTATATGTTTTTCTTCTCTCCCTTGCTGAACAGCAGTATGCCGGTTGCCATTAGCTTTGCGGTGTTCTTCATCATCTTTTGCATCGGTTTTCTGCTTGTTCTGGAGCTTCGGCGCAAGCTTGGATTGTGACATGGGCTAGATGGTGCTGCCAATTCCTGGGGGACAGAAGGTGCGATAACAGCTAATCCGCAGCTAGGGTCTTTTGCTGGCAGAGCAACTGTCTATATTGAGGGCAAGAGATTATCGCATAGCTGCGCTCATTTGCATGAATTTGCTCTAAGTGCCAGCTGAGTGCGAGCGCACACCCATCCAAGGAGACGTAAATGTCCGAGGCTGCTGATAGCCGTATTCCTGTTACCGTGCTGACCGGATATCTGGGCGCAGGTAAAACCACTTTGCTGAACCGTATTTTGAGCGAAAACCATGGCACGCGTTATGCTGTGATCGTCAATGAGTTCGGCGAAATTGGTATCGACAATGACCTTCTCGTTGAGTCTGACGAGGAAGTTTATGAAATGAACAACGGCTGTATTTGCTGTACAGTTCGTGGTGATTTGATCCGCACCGTTGAGAACCTGATGAAACGCAAAGGCGCGTTTGATGCGATCATCGTGGAGACCACGGGTGTTGCTGATCCGGCTCCTGTTGCACAGACGTTCTTCATGGATGATGACGTGCGCGATGCGGCTAAGCTTGATGCTGTTGTTGCGGTTGTTGATGCCCGCCATGTCCAGCAGCGTTTGAAAGACACTAAGGAAGCAGAAGATCAGATTGCGTTTTCTGACGTGATTTTGCTGAACAAGACCGATCTTGTTTCAGCAGAGGAACTGGCTGGTGTTGAAGTAGCGATCCGCAAGATCAACCCGTATGCGAAGATCCACCACACAGAGCGTTGTCAGATCGCGATTTCTGATGTTCTGGATCGTGGGGCCTTTGAACTGGATCGTATTCTTGATCTTGATCCGGAGTTTTTGAAAAAGGCTGAGCACGCGCACGATCATGAGTGCGGCCCGGATTGTGATCACGACCATGATCACCACCACCATGGGCACGATCACGAACATGATCATGACCACCCTGACCATGAGTGTGGCCCAGATTGTGATCACGATCATGAAGGCACGCATTCTGTGAAGTCCTATTCCTTCACGGTTGGTGATCTGGACCCGAAGGTCTTCTTTGACTGGATCAATCAGATTACGCAGATTCAAGGGCCTAACATTTTGCGCATGAAGGGTATCCTGTCGTTCAAGGATGATCCGCAGCGCTATGTGGTGCAAGGCATTCATATGATCGTAGAGGGCAACCATCAGCGCGACTGGCGGGATGATGAGAAGCGGGAAAGCCGCATTGTCTTCATTGGCCGTGAGCTGGATGGTGCTGCGCTGAAAACTGCGTTTGAAGCTTGTGTTGCGGAGTAAGTTCTGGTGCCTGTAACTGCTCCTCTTGATACCGATGGATTTGTTGTTTCTGCGACATTTCTGGGTGATGTAGCTGCCTTTGCCAGTGGTGAAGGTTCTGTCTTTTTTGCTGGTGGGCCGGAAACCCAGACACCGGTTCACAAAAACGGCCTGCTTTGTGCAACGCCTTCTTTAGATGGCAAGTCTCTGATCACCGGTGGTGGTGATGGCAGGATTTGTAAAGTTAGCGCTGATGGAAGTGTTGAAGAGCTTGCTGAGCAGCCGCGTAAGTGGATCGACATTATTGCAGCTGGCCCACAGGACAGTGTGGCCTATGCATCTGGTCGTACGGCTTGGGTTCGCCTGAAGAGCGGCGAGATCAAAGAATTTCAGCTGCCGCGTGCCTTTGCTGGTTTGGCGTTTGCGCCAAAAGGGATGCGCCTTGCTGCATCCCGCTATGATGGCGTGACGTTGTTTTGGGTGAATGCCACAGGTGATCCTCAGGAACTGAGCTGGAAAGGTGCGCATAGTCTGGTCACGTATTCTCCTGAAGGGAAGTACCTTGTGACCACTATGCAGGAGAACGCTCTGCACGGATGGCGTTTGGCTGACAGTCAGGACATGCGCATGACCGGTTATCCGGGCAAGGTGAAGTCCGTGAGTTGGTCTGCCAAGGGTAAATATCTAGCGACCTCTGGCGCTCAGGCTGCGATCCTCTGGCCGTTTATGGGCAAGAGTGGTCCTATGGGGCAGGCACCTCTGGAGCTTGGCGTGCGCGGTGACAGCATGGTTACGACCGTTTGTTGTCATCCGAGCGAAGAAATGGTGGCGATTGGCTATCAGGATGGCATGGTAATGGCCGTTCGGTTCCACGATAATGCTGAAGTGCTGTTGCGCCGTCCGGGTGCTGGTCCTGTTTCTGCCCTTGCCTGGGATAAGAAGGGGAATCGGCTCGCCTTTGGTACGGAAGAGGGCGCTGCTGGAGTGATCACTCTGGTCGATTAACTTAGAGGGGAGGTTTGCAATGATGTTTGCAAGGGTATTGACGCTTGGCGTTGCGCTTGTAAGCGGCACTGTGACCTCTCAGCTTCCTGAATTTGCCCAGCAATACCGTCAGCGTATGGGCGGCGCTATTGATGCGCTGGAGGAAGTGAAAGCCGATTTTGTTGCGGATGCGACTGCTACCCACCGAAGCGCTTCTGCTGCATTAACGCATATGGCACAGAGCGCGGATGAGTTTGTGCAGTTGCGCGGGAAGAGCGTTGAGCGGTCATTGGATCGCTTTGAGGCTTTGAAAGAACAGCAATTGGCGATGGAAACCGCTGCTGTGTTTGAGCGTGTCTGGATCTTCATGAAAGAGCCGGACACCAAGATCTCTAGGGCAACCTGGGAAGATTTTGAGCCTGCTGTGCCGGTGACTGTTGAAGGTGGTGTGCTGGCAGGACTCGGGTTTGCCGTGGGTTTGTTCATGTTGCGTCTGGCAGGAGTTGGTGGCCGCGTGAGACGCCGCCGGAAACTGCAGAGAAGTATCTAGCTTAATTCATTAGCACCGTATGGGGGGATGATGACACTATTGTCTCTTAGTATTGTTTTCGCATTGCTTCCCCTGATTGCGCCGAGTCGTAAGTGGCTGTTGTTTCTTGAGCTGCTTGTTGGCATACCAATCTTGCTTTTGAGTTGGCATGCATATGGAGCGATTAGGAATATACCCTATCTCTCATACAAGTTGCCGAATGGTGCTTTTATACTCTTTGCTGCCCTGTTTCATGTTGGGCTGCTAGTTCGGTTTGTAGGTATCTATTGTGAGACCAAAACTTCGAGGCTAAAAGCACTTATGTTGGAGTTGTTTGGGATCCTAATGATTGCTGTCGTGTATGCGTCCTTCGCTTTCGGGAGGTATTATCAAGAATTGGGTTATCTTGGAGAGTGGTGATTTTCGCTGCTTTGGGGAAAATATGATGGATTCCATCACACGAATTAGATGTTTTTTGCAGGTGGTAGAAAGCGGTGGCTTTTCGGCTGCAGCACGGGATATGGGGCGCTCCAAGGCGCTTATTTCCAAGTATGTGAGCGAGCTGGAAGACGAACTGGGCGTGCGCCTGCTGAACAGGACGACCCGTCAGATTTCTCTGACCCAGGTTGGTGAAGCCTACTTCCGTGAAGCAGGTGAGCTGTTGCAGCGGTTTGATGACCTGAAAGATGCTGTACAGCAAGACCATCGGGAGGTGCGTGGCCGGTTACGGCTGAGTGCGCCGCGTTCCTTTTCTGAGGCGACGCTGGGCAGAGTGCTTGCTTCGTTTTTGCAGGAACATCCGCGCGTTGAGCTGGATATAGAGATGGAAGATCGCTTCGTCGACATTGTCGAGGAAGGATATGATGTCGCCATTCGTGTGGCCGAGCTTGAGGATTCCAGCCTGATTGCGCGGAAGATCCGGGACGTTCGTGTCGTGGTTTGTGCCTCTCCTGCGTATTGGGAAGCGCATGGTATGCCTGAGAAGGCAAGTGATCTGGCGAATATGCCGTGCATCATTGATACCAACTACAAGCACAAGACCAACTGGATGTTTCTGGCAAATGGAGAGCGGTTTTCTGTTCCCGTTAAAGGGCCGATGCATGTGAACAGTGCGAAGACTGCGGTTGCGGCGGCGCTGGCAGGCCTTGGCGTTGTGCGTTTGCCGATCTTTTATGTGCTGGAAGAGTTGATGGCAGGTACGCTTATACCGGCATTAGAAGACTACGAAGTGCCGGGGCCTGCGATGTACGCGGTCTATCCGCATCGTAGGCATCTGTCTGCGAAGGTGCGTGCCTTTGTTGATTATATGGTCAACTGGCACAAGCAATTGGAGCAGCATGGTGACTGCCCCAAAATGCTTGATGGACCTTTGCCAAAAGAGAGCTAGATCTGCCCTCCGTTTTAAGCTGGATTATGGTGATGCTGGAAACGCTCTTCAGCCAACTCATCTGCAATGATGTTGGTTGGGCGCTTTTCTGCATCAGCCCGATCGAAGATCTGAGCAAGCGTGCCACCAATCGCGAGGGTCTTCTGACGCACGATTGAGTCTGATGCACCAGGCTCGCCCAAAGCGACAGAGATGACGCCGCCTGCGTTGATGGCGTAATCTGGAGCGTACAGAATGCCGCGCTTCATGAGAGCTGCGCCGTCTTCCTGTGTTTCCAGCTGATTGTTTGCAGCTCCTGCGACCACAGCTACTTTCAGCTCCGGGATAGTTGCAGCATTCAGGCCACCGCCAAGCGCACATGGGGCAAAGATATCCGCTTTGACGAGATGTGCGTCGTCTGGCGATACGCTGGATGCACCGAGTTCTTCGATTGCGCGTGTCACTGCCGGATCATAGATGTCGGAGACAATCAGGTTAGCACCTGCTTCATGCAGCTGACGAGCTACGTCATATCCCACATGACCCAGACCTTTGAGTGATACTGTCAGGCCTGAGAGGTCTTCAGAGCCAAACTTATGTTTGGCAGCTGCTTTGATGCCAACGAAGGTTCCCAGTGCAGTGTACGGCGAAGGATCGCCAAAACCAGTGGCATCTGTCCCGCGGGCAAACTGAGTTTCGCTGCCAATGATTTCCATATCATCAGAGCTGATGCCCACATCTTCTGCGGTGATGTAGCTGCCAGAAAGGCGATTGATGTGTCTGCCGAATGCTCTGAGAAGCTCTGGGGTCTTATCAGTACGCGGGTTTGCGATGATAACTGACTTTCCTCCTCCCAAAGCAAGGTCAGCCAACGCATTCTTATAGGTCATACCTTTTGAGAGGCGGAGAACATCAGTCAGAGCTTCATTTGCGCTTGCATAGTTCCACATGCGACATCCACCGAGACCGGGACCGCGATTGGTATTGTGAACCGCGATGATCGCTTTCAGGCCCGTTTCGTTGTCTGTTGCAAATACGATTTGCTCGTGGCCAGCGAATTCTGGATGATCCAATGGGGTCATGTAGGTATCGATCGTTATTTTATTATGCAATGGCACGTTCATTCAGCCCTCCCAAACGAAATTGAACAAGAAGCGTTGCGGGGATATTGGTTTATTCTTAAAGCAATATCCGGTTTATTTCGTAGGTGATGGGCATCAAATTCGGAAGAATTATCCGAATGGTTCTAAATTACGGGAAAAACGTATCTCAGGACCTTCAATAAATGGGTCTTGAATTTGCCGTTATTTTATTACACTTGTCGTGTCGGGTTCTCACATTTTGTTAAGGCGCCATGTCTCTTAAGCTCCTACGGTTTTTGACCGCATTCTGCATGCTGCTGGTATTTCTGTTGCCTTCTCAACAGGTTGCAGCGCATCCGCATATGTTTGTGCAAGCGCGCGCTGAGTTGGTGTTTGATGATGACGGGTATCTGACTCACATTCGGCACAAATGGCTGTTTGATGACCTGTACACGGCCTATGCCGTGCAGGGGTTGGATGCCAATCAGAATGGATTTTTCGAGAGAAATGAGCTGGATGAGCTGGCTAAGATCAACATTGAGGGTCTTGGAGAGTACGGTTACTTCACGTTTGGGGATGATAGCAAAGCGGAGATAGATTTCTCCGAGCCATTTGATCCATCCATGAAAATGATCAAGGTAGCCTTTGATGATTACTGGTTGATCAGCGATGAAGACCGAGCAGCAATTGCTGAAGAGATTGCAGCTGGTCGCAGCCAGCCAGACACGAGCCCCGTGTCATTGGTGGAGTTGAGCTTTACACTGCCGCTCAAAGAGAAGATCAAGGCTGACAAGCCGATCACACTCGATGTTTATGACCCAACCTACTACATCGATTTTAAATGGCCTAAGGCAGATATGGCGGTGACGCTGAAGAATGCTCCCGGAAAATGCTCTGTTGAGCTGGTCCATCCTCCCGAGCTGGACGGACAAATTGCTGCCCAGTTGGCAACGATCGGTGCTGACCAGCGTAATGTTCCTGAAGAGTTGCAGGGATACACAGCAGCGCTTGTCAATCAGGTGATTGTGTCGTGCGATGGTGTGGCGACTACAACAGCTTCTACGGGCAATACTAAATTCATTTCCGAGATTACACCTGGGCCAGTTGAGAGTGCACCTGCGTCTGCAGAAGATGCAGTGGCTGCGCTTGCGCAAGGTGGTGAGCCGATGACGCTGTCTTCCGTTTCTGAGCGTGAGACTGCGGATACTGCTGAGCTGCGTGGTCCGGATATGAGTATTTTCCAGCAAGGCATGGCGACTATTACCCGGTTGCAGAATGAGTTTTATCTTAAGCTAACAAGCGCGCTGAGAAACTTCCGCAACAATCCTTCTGCCGGGTGGCTTCTGATGCTGATCAGCTTTGCGTATGGCGTGTTTCATGCTGCAGGACCGGGGCATGGTAAGGCAGTGATTTCTTCTTACGTGATTGCGGATGAGCAGACATTGAAGAAAGGGATCGCGCTCTCTTTTGCTTCTGCCTTTGCGCAGGCGGTGACTGCGATTGTGCTGGTTGGTGGGGCAGGCGTTTTGTTGCATCTGACCAGTACGGCGATTAATGCAACAGCCCGCTGGTTTGAGCTTGGCTCTTATGTGTTGGTCTTCCTGCTTGGCCTCTACCTTGTTTGGCAACGTGTTTTGAAACCATGGTTTGGTAAAAAGCCTGCTTCGAGCTGCGGTCATTCACATGACCATGAGCATTCTGAGCATGGAGAGGTTTGTTCCAGCTGTGGGCATGCGCATGCGCCGGATCCGAAGATGGTTCAGAACTCAGCCATGACACTCACAAGCATCTGGTCGATCATTCTGGCAGTGGGGCTTCGCCCATGCACCGGTGCTTTGATCGTGCTTGCGTTTGCGTTTTCTCAGGGCATGATTTGGGCTGGTGTGGCCTCCACGCTCGTGATGGCATTGGGGACAGGTATTACCGTTTCTATTCTGGCGAGTCTCGCGGTGCTCTCGCGTGAGGTTGCCTTGCGGATCTGGGGTGCCGACAGTCAGGCTGGTACGGTTATTCTGCGCGGTTTTGAGGTGGTTGGCGCTCTGACTATTTTGCTGATGGGAACGTTGATGCTGATTGCTGGGCTGAATGGTGGCGCGACGGCAGGTCTGTTCTAGATTACGGCAATTTTTGGAAGAATCGCTCTCGAAATGCCTGAGAAATTTGCTTTCAAGCAATTTCGTATGGGTGTTTTCGAAGAAATTCGCGCTATCGTTAATGCGCGAACCTGTAGAAAACCACACCTTCGTGTGGATAGTTGTTTGTGCGTCGGAACGCATCTTTAAATGTTAGCTGTCTTTGCTTTGCAATGCCGACCTGATTGAGGTCTAAGGCCTCGGATTTATCGGGTGGCATCGTGTCTGCGCACCTCTGCTCAGTTTCAACTGAAACTGTAGATTAGTTTCCTCTAAATTATTGTATTTTAAAGCATCTACCACCTGTGTGGCTTAATTCACCCAGAAAATTAATGGAGCAATGCTCAAGCCAGTTAGGTCATGTAGGCTGACTTATTAACATTGAAATAAAAGGCTATGAATTCCGATTTTGGAGGTTGATTGTTAGCCCTCAAGGGCGGAGATTCCTAAAAATGTTTCGATAGTTACGTTGCGGCTGGTTTCGGTTGAAAACGCATAGATGAGGTACGCTCAGTTGATCCAAGAATAATTAATTTGTCCAATAGGGTGCAGATTTCCTTGTATTTTCACGTAGTTTTAGGGTTATAAGAAGTTGGTCATGTTGTCGCAGAGATCTCAATGGAAGAGGTTTAATTCTGCGGAGGCATAAAGAGATTTGATTTAAGAAGCTCTTGGGAGGAGTTTTTATGGACCGCCGTAGTTTTCTGAAAAATGCTGGTTTGGCAGGTGCAACCGCTGGCGCAGCTACTCTTGCAGCTCCAGCACTCGCAGCTGGTAAGCGCGAACTGAAAATGGTCACCACCTGGCCTAAGAACTTCCCGGGTCTCGGTACTGGCGCACAGCGCATCGCTGACCGCATCACTGCTGCCAGTGAAGGTCAGCTGACTGTAAAGCTGTTTGCTGCCGGTGAACTCGTTCCTGCATTTGAGAGCTTCGACGCTGTTTCCAATGGTACAGCTGACATGTACCACGCTGCTGACTACTACTGGCTCGGCAAGCACAAAGCATTTGGCTTCTTCACTGCCGTTCCAATGGGCATGACAGCTGCTGAGCTGGAAGCATGGATGCATTTCGGTGGCGGTCAACAGCTTTGGGATGAGCTGGCTGGTCAGTTCAACGTTAAATCCTTCCTGGCTGGTAACACCGGTCTGCAGGCAGGTGGCTGGTTCAACAAAGAGATCAAATCTCTTGAAGACCTCAAAGGCCTGAAAATGCGTATGCCTGGTCTAGGTGGTGAAGTTCTTCGCCGTCTTGGTGCATCAGCTGTTGCGCTTCCTGGCTCTGAAATCTTCCCTGCAATGCAGTCCGGCGCGATCGACGCAACCGAGTGGGTTGGCGCATGGAACGATATGGCGTTTGGTTTCTATAAAGTTGCTAAGTACTACTACACCAAAGGCTTCCATGAGCCAGGTGCTGGTCTGTCCTTCGGCATGAGCAAAGGCGTTTGGGAAAGCTTCACACCTGGTCAGCAAGAACTGATCCGTTCTGCATGTATGGCAGAGAACAACTACATGTTCGCTGAGTACAACCACAACAACGGTGCTGCTCTGGAAACTCTCCTGACCAAGCATAACGTTCAGGTTCGTGACTTCTCTGACGACGTGTTCGATGCAATTGGCCGTAAAGCTGAGGAAGTTGTTGCTGAAGTGGCTGAGACAGATGACATCTCCAAGCGCATCTACGAAAGCTACGTTAAATCTCGTAAGGAAACCTCTGCATGGTCCAGCCTTGCTGAGCGTAACTACCTGACAGCTCGCGATCGCATCCTGGGCTAATTTTACTTATTGCTGCACACGCTCTCCGCAATCCTTGCGGGGAGCTTTTCTTTCAAGAGCTCTATCTTGGCCTTTGGGGCCCAATAATAATCCTAGAGGCTTGGTTTAGACCAAGACGAAGAGGCGGGCATGCGCGCCCTAATGAACCTGATTACCTCAGTCAATCGTGGCATCGGCAAGAGCTGCGCCTGGCTGACTTTGGGCATTGTGCTTGTCCAATTTACAGTGGTGGTGATGAGATACGTTTTCGGTATCGGTTCCATCTGGATGCAAGAATCCATCACCTACATGCACGGTTTCCTGTTTATGTCGGCTGCTGCTTATACGCTAAGCGTAGATGGGCACGTGCGGGTCGATATCTTCTACCGTGATGCACGCCCACGTATCAAAGCGATGGTTGACCTGCTCGGTTCGGTGTTCTTCCTTCTTCCGATGTGTGCGGTGATTATTTACTGGTCCTGGGGCTATGTGCTCAGTTCCTGGGCAATCTGGGAAGGGTCTCAGGAGGCATCCGGTATTCAAGGACGGTATCTTCTGAAGAGTGCGATTATTGCCTTTGCCGTTCTGGTTTCCTTACAGGGTGTCGCCATTATTCTTCGAAGTGTTCTTGCCCTTCGCGGTGACAAGAAGGCACTCGACTCATTCCGTCAGATCCAGGAGTAATCGGAGATGGATGGACTTCTTCATACTCTTGATATTTTGATGTTTGCGGTTGCCTGTATTTGTTTGTTGGCGGGCTTCCCTGTTGCATTTACTCTTGCTGGTGTCGCACTGATTTTCGCTCTGATCGCGTCGTTCTTTGGCGGCAGCGTGACCCTTGGTGCGATCCCGAGCCGAATTTTCGGCACCATGTCCAACGAAACCCTGATCGCGGTTCCACTCTTCATCTTCATGGGGGTGATGCTGGAACGTTCCAAGGTTGCGGAAGAGCTGCTGGAAACCATGGGCCGGTTGTTTGGGCGTATGCCGGGCGGTCTCGGGCTTTCTGTCACGATTGTGGGTGCTTTGCTTGCTGCTTCAACCGGTATTGTGGGCGCCACCGTGGTAACCATGGGGCTTTTGTCTCTGCCGACTATGCTGCGTAACGGTTACAGCCCGCGTCTTGCCTGCGGTTCTATTGCAGCCTCCGGTACGTTGGGGCAGATTATTCCGCCTTCCATCGTGCTTGTGTTCCTTGCTGACCAGCTTTCCAACGGCTACCAGATCGCTCAGCGTGAGATGGGTAACTTTGCTCCAGATCCATTCTCTGTAGGGGATTTGTTTGCAGGGGCGCTTATTCCAGGTCTTGCACTTGTTGGCCTTTACATTGTGTACCAGCTGTTTGTTGCGTTCACACAGCCGCACAAAGCGCCTCCAATGCGTGATGATGGATCTGCGGGACCAACCCTCAGTCAGGTTCTTCATGCTCTTGTGCCGCCAATTGCGCTTATTATCGCGGTGCTTGGTTCAATTCTCGTAGGTATTGCGACACCAACTGAAGCTGCTGCTGTAGGTGCTGTTGGTGCGTTGTTGCTTGCTGGATACCGCATGGAAGAAGACAAGCCTTGGCCGGTGTATCTGGCTGTGCTGTCTCTTGTTGTGATGTTGGTTCTGACATCCTTCATGGACCTGCGTGTGGCACGTACCGTGATCCCGACTGGTGATATGATTGGTATCTGGGTTGCAGGGCTTTCCTGTGCAGTGCTCGCTTATGGATTGCTCGTCTCGCTCTACCGTGTGATGGCGAAGAAAGTGCTTATGCCAGTGATGCAGTCGACCACACAGATCACCTGTATGGTGTTTGTGATCCTGATCGGCGCAACGTTCTTCTCCCTGATCTTTCGTGATCTGGGTGGCGAAGAACTGGTGAAGGAAGCGCTGACCGGTCTGCCGGGTGGTGCGCTGGGTGCTATCATTGCGGTTATGGCTGTAATGTTCGTGCTGGGCTTCTTTCTGGACTTCCTGGAAATCGTGTTCGTGGTTGTTCCGCTTGTTGCACCAATTCTGCTGCAGCTTGAGATGCCTAATGGTGAACCGATGAGCCCTGCATGGCTGGGTGTGATGATGGCTGTAAACTTGCAGACATCGTTCCTGACGCCTCCGTTTGGTTTTGCGTTGTTCTACCTGCGGGGTGTGGCGCCGCCGTCAGTGAAAACCTCAGACATTTACTTCGGTATCATCCCGTTTGTTCTCATTCAGGTTCTGATGCTGATCATCCTGTGGTACCTGCCGGAAATGGCAACATGGTTGCCAAAAGTGATCTACGGCTAAAAGTATTAATCGCTTAGTATATGTAAGGGGCGGGAGTATTCGCGCCCCTTTTTTGTTGCAGTGCCACTAGCCCAAAGTAGTGATTCTTTTTTGACTTAGTCCAATGATCTACAAAAAGGAATTGAAACCTAATCAAAAGTATTGGGCATTGATTTACCTATAGTATTTCGCTTATGCGTGACAAATATAATGCATGTATACCTTAGTATAGACTTTTTTGAATGTAACTCGTTGAAATATCACAGTTTTGCATTGCACAAGTGCTCAAGGTTGCAACGCGCAATGAATAAAACCCATTAAAAAAGCTTTCGTATCTTGCTAAGAATAAGTCCAGGGAGGAGCTCGCAGGTGGAGGACTTGCGAGGCGGGGCTATTAGTCTTTCGTATTTCCTCAGAGTAAACAGGCAGACCAAAGGCACAAGGTGACCTTTGGTGAGAGGTGATTCAAAGATGCAGGTGCCTCCGTCAGCGGGTATGGACACATTTCCGCAGTTGCTTATTCGGAATGCGCGGGAATGGGGGGATCGTCCCGCGTATCGCGAAAAGGACCTCGGGATCTGGCAGAGCTGGACCTGGCGTGAGGTCCTTGGAGAAGTGCGCAAGCTTTCTCTGGGGCTCAAGAGCCTTGGGTGCAAAGAGGGCGACAAGGTTGCGGTGATTGGTGCAAACCGTCCGCATCTTTATTGGGTTTTTGCCGCAGTGCAGGCGTTGGGTGGTATTCCGATCCCAGTCTATTCTGACTCAGTGGCAGAAGAGATCGCCTACGTTCTTGGCCACGCAGAAGTGCGCTTTGCGGTTGTTGAAGATCAGGAGCAGGTTGATAAGCTGCTTGAGATGTCTGAGAAGCTGCCGCTGCTCGAGCACATCATTTACGAAGACCCTAAAGGCCTTCGTGATTATGACCACACAAGCCTTCATCGTTACCTGAGCGTTCAGGAAGCCGGGCAGACTCTGCTCGACAATGATGAGAAGCTTGCAGATGACTGGTTTGATGCCGTCAGTGCTGGCAAGAGTGAAGACATTGCTGTGATCCTTTACACCTCCGGTACGACTGGTCGTCCGAAAGGGGTGATGCTGACCTTCAATAACCTCGTTGTTGCTGTTCAGAACGCGAATAAGTTCGATAATCTGGATGAGAATGCAGACACAGTCGCGTACCTGCCGATGGCATGGGTTGGTGACCATGTGTTCTCCTACGCGCAGTGTCTGACAGCCGGGTACTGTGTGAACTGTCCTGAAGGTCCGGAAACAGTTTCGATTGACCGTAAGGAAATCGCCCCAACTTACATGTTTGCACCGCCGCGGGTGTTTGAGGGTATGCTGACGCACATCACAGTTCGCATGGAAGATGCGGGCAAGATGAAGAAGAAGCTGTTTGACTACTTCCTCGCTTATGCGAACCAGGTTGGTGAGCGCATTCTGAACGGAGAGAAAGTCTCTCTGTTTGAGCGCATGAAGTATGCTGTTGGTGAGTTCTGCGTGTATGGGCCGCTGAAGAACGAGATGGGTTTTTCCCGTGTTCGTGTGGCTTACACTGCGGGTGAAGCGATTGGCCCTGAGATCTTCAAGTTCTACCGCTCAATCGGGTTAAACCTGAAGCAGCTTTACGGGCAGACGGAATCTTCCGTGTTTATTACCTCTCAGCCTGATGGCCAGATTTATGCTGATACGGTTGGCGTTCCTATGCCAGATGTTGAAGTGAAGATCGCGGAGAGTGGTGAGGTTATGTATCGCTCGCCGGGTGCGTTCCTTGGATACTACAAGAACGATGAGGCAACGAAGGATACCAAGACTGAGGATGGCTGGGTTCACACTGGTGATGCTGGCATGTTCCTTGAGAATGGGCACCTGAAGATCATCGACCGTGCGAAGGACGTAGGCAAGCTGACTGATGGCTCCATGTTTGCGCCGAAGTACATTGAGAACAAGCTGAAGTTCTTCCCGAACATCAAAGAAGCTGTGACCTTCGGAAACGAGCGCGACTACGTTTGTGCCTTTGTGAATATTGACCTTGTTGCGGTTGGTAACTGGGCTGAGCGGAACAACATTGCATATGCTTCCTATCAGGAACTGGCCGCATATCCTGACGTTTACAAAACAATCCAAAGCCATGTGGATCAGGTGAACAAGGATCTTTTTGAAGAACCAATGATGGCTGGTGCCCAGATCAAACGTTTCCTTGTTTTGCATAAAGAGCTGGATCCGGATGATGGCGAGCTGACACGTACTCAGAAAGTCCGTCGTAACTTCGTTGCCGACCGATATGCGCCTCTGATTGAAGCATTTTATGCGGGTGAGACCTCCAAGCATGTGGTGACCGAGGTGACCTTTGAAGATGGCCGTCAAGGCACGATTGAAGCTACCGTCGAGATCCGGGACATGGACACCCATAGTACTAAAGCAATGTCCGCGATTGGGGAGGCGGCAGAATGACTGTAATGGATCCAACGCTCGAAGAGGTTAAAAAAAGGGCCGAGGAGCGCGAGGTTCTGCTGGATCTTGAGAACGTTTCTCTCTCCTTTGGCGGCGTTAAGGCAATCACGAATATCTCCTTCAATATCAAGAAGGGTGAAATTCGCGCGATCATTGGTCCCAATGGTGCTGGCAAGACGTCCATGCTCAACGTGATCAATGGTTTCTATCAGCCTCAGGAAGGTGTGATCACCTTCAATGGCGAAAAGCGCAGGTCCATGAAACCGCACCTCGCGGTTAGTCAGGGTATCGCTCGAACTTTCCAGAACGTTGCTTTGTTTAAGGGTATGTCCACGCTGGATAACATCATGGCTGGACGTGCAACGCGGATGAAGCAGAACTTATTCTGGCAGATGCTCTATTGGGGGCCTGCTCAGAGGGAAGAGATTGAGCACCGTAAGAAGGTCGAGGAAATCATCGACTTTCTCGAAATCCAGCATATTCGTCGCACACCAGTGGGAACGCTTCCTTACGGCTTGCAGAAGCGTGTTGAGCTTGCTCGTGCGTTGGCGATGGAGCCAGAACTGCTGCTGCTCGATGAGCCGATGGCAGGGATGAACTTGGAAGAGAAAGAGGACATGAGCCGCTTCATTCTGGATGTGAATGATCAGCTCGGCACTACGATTGCTCTGATTGAGCATGACATGGGTGTTGTGATGGACCTTTCCGACCGTGTCGTTGTTTTGGACTATGGCCGCAAGATCGCTGATGGCGTGCCAGAAGAAGTGCAGAGCAACCCAGAAGTTATTGATGCCTATCTGGGCGTGTCACACTAGGGAGCACCCCCATGGAAACACTTTATAACGTACTAATTGATCCATTTGTTCAGATGTACGGAATGCCGGACTTCTTTCTACAGGTGTTGTGGGAAGGTCTCGTCTCCGGTGTTCTTTATGCGCTGATTGCACTTGGTTTCGTTCTCATCTTTAAATCCTCGCGCATCTTTAACTTTGCGCAAGGCATTATGGTTGTGTTTGCTGCGCTGTCTTTGGTTGGCCTGCATACCTTCCTGGTTCCTTTCGTTGGCAACGAGTTTGTTGCTGCTGCAATCGCGATGCCGCTTACTCTTGGCATCATGTATGCGTTGGCAATGAGCGTTGAGCGTGTTGTGCTTCGTCCGCTTGTAGGGCAGCCAGACATTATTCTGTTCATGGCAACCATCGGTATCACCATGTTCCTCATCGGGTTCGGTGAGTTCGTGTTCGGTGGTGAGAACAAGGTGATGATCACCGAAGCGCTTGGTATTCCAACCGGTGCTATTGAATTTGAACCGTTCGGCGGCTTCCTGCTTCTGGAAGAGAAAGACGTGTTCGCGGTTGTTATGGCGATCGTACTGGTTATCAGCCTGCTGGTGTTTCTGAACAAATCTGCGATGGGACGTGCGATCCGAGCGTTGGGTGATGATCATACTGCAGCGCTATCTGTCGGTATCTCCCTCAGCACTATCTGGGTTCTGGTCTGGTTTATTGCAGGTGTGATTGCTCTTGCCACTGGTGTCGTCTGGGGAGCTCGTGCGGGTGTGTCTTTCGCTTTGGAAGTGATCGCATACAAGGCTCTGCCAGTGCTGATGCTTGGTGGTCTGGAATCTGTATCAGGCGCGATTATCGGCGGCATTGCCATCGGCCTTCTTGAAAAAGTCTTCGAAATCTACTGGGGTCAGCCTCTGTTTGGTGGCAACACCGAAACCTGGTTCGCCTTCATCTTTGCTTTGATTGTTCTGCTGTTCCGTCCGCAAGGGCTGTTCGGTGAGAAAATCATCGAGCGCGTGTAAGGGAGGCCTGACGTGTTTTACAGAACTTCTGGTCAGTTCAAAACGACCTATGAAAGTGATCAGGCGCTCTTCCCAATCAAGCAGGATATGGTCCTGCTGGTTGTGATCCTTGCCGCTATGTATGTGATCTTTCCGATGTTCGCATCGGAGTTCACCTACAAGGCTCTGCTTGTGCCTGTGCTGATTTATTCTCTGGCCTCGCTTGGTCTGAACATTTTGACCGGTTATGCCGGGCAGCTTTCGCTGGGTACTGCGGGCTTCATGGGCGTTGGCGCTTATGCTTGCTACAAGATCACTACGTTCTTCCCGGAAATGAACATCATTGTTGCGTTGTTCCTTTCTGGGTTCTTCTCAGCTGCGGTTGGGGTTGCGTTTGGTTTGCCGTCGCTACGCATTAAAGGCTTCTACCTTGCGATTGCGACGCTTGCTTCGCAGTTCTTTCTGGTGTGGCTCTTTGAGAAGTGGGCGTGGCTTTACAACTACAATGCATCCGGCGCGATTGAAGTGCGCACCATGGACATCTTTGGTCTTGTTGTGACAGGCCCGAATGCATCGCCTATGGTTCAGTACTACTTTGTTCTTGGCATCGTATCCGTTGTGACCTTTGCGATGATCAACCTGACACGTGGCCGGTATGGCCGTACGTGGAAGGCTGTTCGTGACATGGATATTGCTGCGGAATTGGTGGGCATCAACCTGATGCGTGCAAAGCTGTCTGCCTTTGCTGTCAGCTCCTATATCGTGGGTATTGCCGGCGCGCTGATGGTGTTCTTCTGGAAAGGTGCTGCTGAGCCAAACCTCTTTGACATTCCAATGAGTTTCCAGATCGTCTTTATCGCTATCATTGGTGGCCTTGGCAGTGTGATGGGGAACTTCCTCGGAGGGATCCTGATTGTAGCTCTGCCAGTTGTGCTGAACCTTCTGCCAGAAATGCTTGGCCTGAGTATCGGTTCTGCCACCATGGAACATGTCAACGTTATGGTGGTTGGTTCTCTCATTATCATGTTCTTGATTGTCGAGCCTCACGGTCTTGCGCGGTTCTGGGCGCTTATTCGTGAAAAGCTCATCATTTGGCCATTCCCTCACTAATAAAGAACTGCGGGAGCAGCTGGGGAATAGAGGAAATGGTCCGCGGCGGGAGCCGCAAACGCGGAGGAAAATATGAAACACTTTACGAATTTAGGTAAGGCTGTTGCAGCAGGTGCCCTTGCAGTTGCCATGAGCACAGCTGCAATGGCAGCAGACGGTCTTAACTTTCCAAACCTGACATACCGTACTGGCCCATTTGCGGGTACTGGTACGCCAATCATGAACGGCCAGCGTGACTACATGCTCATGCTGAACGAGCGTGATGGTGGTATTGGCGGCGTGCCAATCGATTACATCGAGTGTGAAACCGGCTACAACACCAACAAAGGCGTTGAGTGCTACGAGAAGACTAAGGGAGCAGCTCTCGTAACGCAGCCATGGTCAACTGGTATCACTTTGCAGGTTATGCCTCGCACCAACGTGGACCGTATTCCTATTCTGGCACCTGGCTACGGTTTCTCGCCAATGTCAGACGGTGATACGTTTGCGTGGGCGTTTAACCCACCAGTGTCCTACTGGGATGGTGCATACATGATCCTCGACTACATTGCTGGTGGTGACATGTCTTCGCTGAAGGGTAAGAAGATCGTTCTTCTGCATCTTGACCACCCATTCGGTAAAGAGCCAATTCCGCTTCTGGAAAAGCTTGCAGAAATGCATGACTTTAAGCTGGTTCCGATCCCTGTTGGTCTGAAAGAAATGCAGAACCAGTCTGCGCAGTGGTTGCAGATCCGTCGTGAGCGTCCAGACAACGTCGTTATGTGGGGTTGGGGTGCTATGAACGCCGGTGCGATCACCGAAGCGGTTAAGACACGCTACCCAATGGAAAACTTCATCGGCATCTGGTGGTCTGGCTCTGATGCTGACTTGCAGAACGTTGGCGCTAAAGCGAAGGGCTACAAGTCTGTCAGCTTCAACGCTCCAGGCAACTTCCCTGTGCTTGAAGACATCCGTAAGCATGTTGTTTCCAAAGGCAACTCAGAAATCAAATCTGAAGCTGACATGGACACCATCTTCTATCAGCGCGGTATCATCATCTCTATGATCCTTGCTGAAGCAGCAAAAACCGCTCAGGACAACTTTGGTGAAAAGAACATCAATGCCGAACAGCTGCGTTGGGGTCTTGAGAACCTTGATATCACTGCAGCTCGCCTTGAAGAGCTGGGTATGAAGGGCATGACACCTCCACTGAAGATGGCTTGTGACAACCATACTGGTCACTCTGGTGCATGGATGCTTGAGTGGAACGGCGAAGAGTTTGTACAGGCAAGTGACCTGCTGACTCCAAACCGTGAACTGATCAAGCCGCTTGAGTTGGAAAAAGCCGCTGACTACGCGAAAAACAATGCTCCTTGGCCTGGTCGTGGCGACCTCGCTTGTAACTAAGCCTTGTTGTTTTGGTCGGGCGCAGTGGTGCCCGGCCAATTTATCGAATTCAAACAATCGGAATGTTCGCAGGTTAAGGCTGATCTCATGAACGCAATTGCAGAACAGACATCAAAATCCAAGGCACCAGCCGCTAACCTGCAGGTTGCCGAAGACATTTTGTCTATCAACAACATCGAAGTCATTTACGATCACGTGGTTCTGGTTCTCAAAGGGGTTTCTTTGACCGTGCCTAAGGGGGGTATTGTTGCTCTGCTGGGTGCGAACGGTGCCGGTAAGACAACGACCCTGAAAGCAATCTCCAACCTGCTGCAAGCAGAGCGTGGAGAAGTGACGAAGGGCAATATCATTTTTCAAGGAAAGCAAGTTCAGGCACTTTCTCCGAATGAGCTGGTTCAGCGCGGATGCATTCAGGTCATGGAAGGCCGTCGTTGTTTTGGCCACCTTTCTATTGAAGATAATCTGATGACTGGTGCCTATACCCGCAAAGATGGCAATGCTGAGATCAAGCGCGATCTGGAAATGGTGTATGATTACTTCCCGCGTTTGCGTGAGCGTCGGGGTTCTCAAGCGGGTTATACTTCTGGTGGTGAGCAGCAGATGTGTGCAGTGGGTCGTGCCTTGATGAGCCGCCCGGACATGATTTTGCTGGATGAGCCAAGCATGGGCCTTGCTCCACAGTTGCAGGAAGAAATCTTTGAGATCGTGAAGAAGCTGAACAAGAATGAAGGTGTGTCCTTCCTTCTTGCTGAGCAGAATACCAACGTTGCGCTTAAATACGCGACCTATGGGTACATCATGGAAGCTGGCCGTATTGTGCTGGATGGTGATGCTGATTCTTTGCGCGAAAACGAAGACGTGAAAGAGTTCTATCTTGGTGTCGGCGGAGAAGGGCGAAAATCCTTCCGTGATGGCAAACACTACAAACGCCGCAAGCGGTGGTTGGCGTAATCTGCATTAATTGAGAACTTGCCCCTAAAATCATGGGGGTGAACTGTCACAGGAAGTCAATGTATCTGGTTTTGAATAATCTGCATGCTGCTTATTGCTGCAAAAGGTATTTTGGAGGACCACATGCATTTTCTTTCTAAAGTGATTGTCGGGGCTGCGCTTTTGAGCGTGGCCTCTGTTTTGCCTGCTGCTTCTCAAGTGAAGTTGGACGGTTTCTTTCTTGCTGAGGAAGCCTGTCCAGCATTTCAATCTATTCGTAAGCAGACAAATCCTGGAAACGTTCATGTGGAACGGATGCGTGCCTATGAACTACTTGGGAAGAACAAATCGCAGGCATCTCATTACTTCATTCGTATGAATGGCGTAAATCCAGCTGAGCGTTGGGTGGATGTTTCCTGTGGTCTGCATCTGGTTGAAGCTGATGGTAGCGGGCTGAATACTGGCAATGGTTCCGGAGGTTCTGCTGGATCAAATGTGGTTCGCCCTGCTGTCAAAGGGCCTTCGGCAGACGCTGAGTTCCTGCTTGCTGCGAGCTGGCAACCTGCTTTTTGTCAAACACATCAAGAGATACCGGAGTGTTCTTCTCAGGTGGAAGGACGGTTTGATGCGAACCACTTTGCATTGCATGGTTTGTGGCCTCAACCGCGTGGCAACTTCTGGTGTGGTGTAACGCGTGAAGAGAAGCGTCTGGCAGAAGAGCGTTCTACACGGGGCCAGTTGCCTCCAGTTAAGTTGGATGATGCAACTCGTGAAGAGCTGGATAAGGTGATGCCGGGCGCCCAGTCGCATCTGGACCGTTATGAATGGGTAAAACACGGTACTTGTTACAGCGATAGTGCAGAAGAGTATTACGCGGAATCTCTTGATCTTATGGAGCAAT
>NZ_LCWX01000079.1:15805-35789 GCF_001431305.1 Pseudovibrio sp. POLY-S9 | reverse complement strand
TGAACGGTTCAGCTGTCCGTGATCTGTTTGCTGCCAACATCGGTGAGGTGCTCACGACAGCGCAGGTTCGTGCGGCGTTTGATGAAACCTTTGGCGCTGGTGCAGGGAACCGCGTTCAGGTGCGTTGCAAAGGTGGTTTAATTACCGAGCTCTTTATCAATCTGAAGGGCAGGGTTGAGCCAGATACCCCGATGAGTGAGTTACTGTTGGCCGCGAAGCCAGTGCAATCTGATTGTCAGGGCCGCGTTGATCCTGTCGGATTTAACTAGAGTACCTGTCCAATAAATTTGCGGGAGGCTTTGGTCTCCTGCTGGGAAGATGTTTGAGGCCATGGGAGGGCTTCTATGGGAAACCAATATTTTGATGAGTTGGAGATCCGGTCCCCAGAGGAACGAGAAGCTTATCTGATGGCTCGGTTGCCGGGGCAGATTGCCATGGCAAAGAACGAGGCGTCTGGTTGGGCAAAGCATCTGGCAGATGTTGACCCAGTTGAAGTCACGAGCCGTGAAGCTTTGGCTAAGCTCCCTGTTCTCCGTAAGGCGGACCTTCTTGCGGCTCAGGCTGAAGAGCCCCCACTTGGTGGGTTCGCTGCTGGTGACTTTTCTACATACAAACGCATCTTTATGTCTCCGGGACCAATCTGGGAACCGCAGGGATCCGAAGCTGATCCATGGAAATCAGCGCGTGCGTTCCATGCGACTGGAATTCGTCCGGGAGATATCGTTCACAATGCGCTGTCCTATCACATGACACCGGGTGGGTTCATTCTGGATCAGGGCGCACGTGCATATGGCTGTGTGGTCTTCCCGGCTGGTATTGGTAATACGGACATGCAGGTTTCTGCGATCTCGAGCCTGCGCCCGACGGCTTATGCCGGTACTCCGGACTATCTGAAGGTTATTCTGGACCGTGCTGTCGAATTGGGGGCGGATGTAAGCTCCATTAAGCATGGTCTTGTTTCTGGTGGGGCGCTTTATCCGAGCTTGCGTGAGGAATACGCAAGTCGCGGCGTGAAGGTTCTGCAAGCCTATGCGACGGCTGATCTAGGCATCGTGGCTTATGAAAGTGAAGCCATGGAAGGTCTGATTGCCAACGAAGATTTCATTATTGAAATTGTTCGTCCTGGAACGGGAGAGCCTGTTGCTCCGGGTGAAGTTGGTGAGTTGGTCGTGACGACATTCTCGCCAACCTATCCGCTTATTCGTTTTGCAACGGGAGATTTGTCTGCAGTGCTACCGGGCATTTCGCCGTGCGGTCGTACGAATATGCGCCTGAAAGGGTGGATGGGACGTGCAGATCAACGTACCAAAGTGAAGGGCATGTTTGTTGACCCGGCACAGATTGAGCGTCTGCGCAAAAACGCTGGTGATGAGGCCGGGCGTGCGCGTCTCTCAGTCGTGCGCCAGGGTGAGCAGGACCATATGATCCTGAAGGTCGAGACTGAAGCTGCAAGTGATGATTTCATTGCGGCTTTGAAGAAATCTCTGAAAGAGCACACTGGCCTCAATGGTGATGTGGAACTGGTTGCCCCCAATACCTTGCCAAACGATGGTAAAGTGATTTCTGATGAGCGTGAAGTGACTGCATAGCAGCTCTTGGTTTGATCGATTTTGAGAATGCCAGTTTGCGTTTGTGGGCTGGCATTTTTCTATTTTGGGTAGTTTCACGGTAATAATCAGAAAATCACAGGGTTTGACCTTGGCGCGGGCATTGGGAAACTCTATTTAGCAATTGGATTGGATCTGATGCGCATAGGGGTCTCATGAACCAGAGCACAAGCGGTAACGCAACAAAGCAAGAAAACCACCCTCCGGTCTCCTTTGGGAAAGTGGGTGTGCTTCTTGTAAATCTTGGGACACCAGACGGGACAGATTACTGGTCCATGCGTCGTTATCTGGCAGAGTTTCTCTCAGATCGCCGCGTCATTGAGTGGTCGCGTTTTCTCTGGTTGCCCATTTTGCATGGAATTGTCTTGAGCAAGCGCCCGCAAAAGTCCGGTGAGGCCTACAAAGAGATCTGGAACAACGAGCTGGATGAAAGTCCGTTACGCACCATTACACGGAGCCAATCTGACAAGCTTTCTGAGATGCTTTCGGGTCTGGGTGACAATGTTGTTGTCGATTGGGCTATGCGTTATGGCAATCCATCCATTGCGAGCCGTCTTGATGCGCTGAAGGAAAAGGGTTGCGACCGTATTCTCGTCTTTCCGCTTTACCCGCAATACTCAGCTTCGACGACGGCGACCGTAAACGATGAGGTCTTTCGTACACTTTTGAAGATGCGCTGGCAGCCGACCATTCGTATTGTGCCGCCTTATCATGATGACGATACTTACATCGACTCGCTTGCTGCTTCGATCAAGAACAAGCTCAGTGAGCTGGATGAAGAACCAGAGATGGTTCTTGCGTCTTTCCACGGCATTCCGCAGAGCTACTTTGATAAGGGTGATCCATACCACTGCCACTGCCAGAAAACGACTCGCTTGTTGCGTGAGAAGCTTGGGTGGGATGAGACGAAGCTGCAGATCACTTTCCAATCTCGCTTTGGTCCAGAAGAGTGGTTACAGCCTTACACGGACAAGACAGTTGAGAAGCTGGCGAAAGATGGTGTGAAACGGATAGCTGTTTTGAATCCGGGCTTTGTAGCTGACTGCCTTGAAACTCTGGAAGAAATCGCTGGTGAAGCCGCCGAGATTTTTGAAGAGCATGGAGGGGAGCAGTTTACGCATATTCCATGTCTCAATGATGCTCCTGAAGGTATGGCTGTGCTGGAGAATGTGGTTCGCCGTGAGCTTCAGGGTTGGATCTAGAAGTTAAGTTTTAATTTACTATGTAAAGAAGAGCACTCGTTTCTTTTAGGAAGCGGTGCTCTTTGGCATTTATTCGTGCAGTTTTCTCTGGTTTTAATGGGACAAAGCTACGATAGTTAAGGCAAATTCCTCCAAAGGATTAATAGATATGGATATTTTGACAGGTAGTTCGATTACTGTCCTCATTTTAGTGGCTGTGATCATTTTTGTTGTATTTGCTGGCGCGAAGATGGTTCCTCAAGGCTACAACTACACAGTTGAACGCTTTGGAAAATACCGGAAGACACTGCATCCGGGTCTGAACATCATCATCCCGTTTATTGACCAGATTGGTCATAAGTTGAATATGATGGAGCAAGTGCTTGATGTTCCAGCGCAGGAAGTGATCACCAAAGACAATGCAACGATTACTGCTGATGGTGTGACTTTCTATCAGGTGTTGAGCGCTTCTCAGGCAGCTTATGAAGTTCTGGGCCTGCAGAATGCGATTCTGAATCTGACCATGACCAACATTCGTAGTGTTATGGGGTCCATGGATCTGGACGAACTGCTTTCCAATCGTGATGAAATCAATGCTCGATTGTTGCGTGTCGTTGATGCGGCTTGTGAGCCATGGGGCGTGAAGATCACTCGTATTGAGATCAAGGACATCAATCCTCCGAACGATCTGGTTAATGCGATGGGTCGTCAGATGAAAGCTGAGCGTGAGAAGCGTGCTTCGATCCTGGAAGCTGAGGGTGCCCGGCAGGCTGAGATTGCTAAGGCAGAGGGTGTGAAGCAGTCACTCATTCTGGAAGCGGAAGGCCGCCAGCAAGCTGCTATGCGCGATGCTGAAGCGCGTGAGCGTCTGGCACAAGCTGAAGCTAAGGCTACCATGATGGTTTCTGAGGCGATTGCCAAAGGTGATATGGGTGCGATCAACTACTTTGTTGCTAACAAATATGTTGAAGCGTTCGGTGAACTTGCGAAGTCTCCAAACCAGAAAACTCTCATTCTGCCTATGGAAGCAACTGGGATGATCGGAAGCCTTGCCGGTATTGCTGAAATAAGCAAAGAAGTACTGAGGGACAACGAACACCGTCGTTCCAGCCGTATTCCAAATACCGGTAGTTCAGAGGGCTGATCGATATGCTGATTGAGCTGTTCCAAAACAGTATTGAACCTTGGGTTTGGTTTGCCTCCGGGCTTGTTCTTATTGGGCTTGAGCTGGTTGTTCCTGGCTCATTCCTGATCTGGTTTGGGGCAGCGGCTCTCGTTGTTGGCGCTCTGGTTGCATATTTTGATATGGACTGGCGCTGGCAGCTTGTGCTGTGGGGTGTCTTGTCCGTCAGCTTCCTCCTTATTGGTCGTCGTTTGACTGTTAAAGATGATGACAAAGAAGGTGATCCGCATCTCAATAAAAGAGGGAGCCGATATCAAGGACGTGTGTTTGTGTTGAAGCAGGCACTCGCTCATGGCAAAGGCACGCTTGAGATTGGTGACTCTATTTGGCGTGTAAATGGCCCGGATTTACCAGCAGGTGCCCATGTGAAAGTCGTCGGCCAAGACGGCACAACTCTCATTGTGGAAGCGGCTTCAGAAGGCGAAGAGGCCTAGGCCTATTGGTATGGATTGAAATCTGGTGGCAGCGGCGGTTCTTCTGCCATCAGCAGAATTGAGATGCGGCGGTTTGCTGCAAGATATGGGTCATTCGGGAAGAGAGGTTCAGAATCAGCTTTTCCCACTACAGAATGAATATTGTTCGAGGGCAGACCATACTCAGAAAGAATCTGTCGTGCTGTGTTTGCGCGATCTGCTGAGAGTTCCCAGCCAGTTTCACTTGGAGCGGTGATGAGCTGTCCTGTCGTCGTGTGTCCGGTAATGCGGACACGGTTTGGCATTTTTGCCAGAACAGGTGCCATTTTAGCGAGGAGCTGCCTTGTTATCTCATAAGGGTACTTTGACCCTTCCGGATACATTGAACGGCCTTCCTGATCCACGATCAGGATGTTAAGGCCTTCATCTGTTTCTTCAAGAATGATGTTGTTGGAGATCTCTGTGATCTCAGGCATTTCCTGAAATGCCTGCCGGAGCGAAACGACTGCGGTTGCAAACTGCCTCGGCTTCTCGATATCTGCCTTCTTGGTGGTGTGGGTGTTTGCTTCCGGGCCTTGTTTACGCTTTTCTGGATGGCTCTCAGTTGCAAAATCAGCGTCTGTAATTTGCTTCTCGTAGGTGATGTCTTTCATGAAATCGCGTAGTGGCACACCTTCGATTTCAAGAACACCAGCGCGTTTGGTCACCTGTTTGATGCCGAATGCGTCTTTGATCGAGCCCGCAACAACCTGAAGTTTTTGCTTGTCTTGGACCGAGAACGAAATAATCAAAACGAAGAAACACACGAGCAGAGACATCAAGTCTGCAAACGTCAGCATCCATGCGGGTGCGCCTGCGGGAGCTGATTTTTTTCTACCTGCCATTGTGTCTCTCCCTTGCCCGAAGGACTAAGCCGCCGCTTCAATCATGTCGCTGCGGCCTTTTTCTGGGATATAAGCCAGCAACATTTCACGGATCAACGATGGGCTTTTGCTTTCACGAATCTGCAAAACGCCGTCGATGACAAGGGTTTGATTTAGCTCTTCCTGCTCAAATTTGGAATCCAGTTTATCGGCGACTGGGATACACACTACGTTTGCGATGAGTGAGCCGTACAGCGTTGTTAATAGCGCAATCGCCATGGAAGGACCGATTGTGGATGGATCATCCATAGTCGCAAGCATCTGTACCAGGCCGACAAGCGTTCCGATCATTCCAAAGGCGGGAGCTGAGTCGCCAAGTGCACGGTATACGCGGGCGCCTTCATTCAAACGGGTCAGGTAGAGATCCCGCTCTTTTTCCATCGAGTCGCGAATGAGATTGTAGTCGTAACCGTCAGCCACATACTGCATGCCTTTGGCGAGGGTAGGTTCCTCAATCTCGACATTCTCCAGACCGAGAGGGCCTTCCTTGCGAGCAGTTTCTGCAAGATGAGCGATATTCTCGACAAGTTCGCGAGGCTCGATCTTCTTATGGGTGAAAGCGAGTTTCGCTCCCATTCCAAAAGCACTTAGCAACCCATTTAGTGGGAATCTGACGAGTGTGGCTGCGAGGCCGCCACCTACCACGATCAAGATGGAAGGAAGGTCAACGAACTGGCTGAAGCTTCCACCCAGAAAGATAGCTATCAGCACAGTTACGCAAGCAGCGATAACGCCGATTATCGTGGCTAGATCCATTTAGCTTACCCGAATGTGCGCCTTTGATGAGGCAATTTAACTAGTGTTAATTTGGGGTATTAAGGCTAACCAAATCCTAATAAATGGGAAAAATTGGGTTGTGCTGTTGGAAGATGTGAACCAAATGGATGGCTATGAGAATCAAAATGCCCGAGGATGAACACATCTCGGGCATTTAAAGAGCTTGTTTCAGGTGCGGGTCAGGCCGCGCCGATTTTCAGAAGATCAAGTGTGCGTATGATTCCAACTGGCTTATCATTACTGACAATGAAGAGTGAGCTGATCTTGAGTGAGTTCATTACTTCCAGTGCTGATGGCGCCAGAAGTGTTTCTTCAATTGTTTTTGGATTGTGCGTCATGACGTCCTCAACTTTCATATCGAGAAAGTTCGGGCTGATATGGCGGCGTAAGTCACCATCCGTGATGACGCCAATGAGTACTCCATCATTATTGGTAATGCCAAGAACGCCAAATCCCTTTTGGGTCATCAAAACGAGCGCTTCTTTCATGAGCATACCGTTCTGGGCGACTGGTAGATGATCACCTGTGTGCATGACATCTTTCACATGCATCAGGCTCGCACCTAGTTTGCCGCCAGGATGGTAAACTTTAAAGTCTTGAGCTGTAAAACCTTTTGCTTCCAAGAGCGCAATTGCAAGTGCATCTCCTAGAGCTAGCTGAATTAAAGTGCTGGATGTGGGAGCTAATCCATGAGGGCAAGCCTCTGGAACTTTAGGCAATGTCAGACAGATATCTGAGGCTTGACCAAGTGCACTAGCTGCATTGCGGGTGATAGCGATCAACGGCACCTTAAAACGGCGGGTGAAGCCGAGCAGGCTTGCAAGTTCTTGGGTTTCGCCAGACCAGGAGAGGGCAATAACCACATCATCTTCGGTGATCATACCAAGGTCACCGTGGCTTGCTTCGCTTGCATGCACGAAGAAAGCGGGCGTGCCGGTGGACGCTAACGTTGCAGCTAGCTTGGTACCAATGATCCCGCTCTTGCCAATACCAGAGACGATTACACGGCCTTTTGAGTGAGCGATTGTCTCTACCGCTTTTGTGAAAGGTTCTGCCAAGCCGTTGGAAAGACTTGCCTGTAACGCATTGAGCGCAGCAATCTCTGTTTCAATCGTCTTTGCAGCGGAGTGTATCCACTCATCAGCCGGGCGCAGAGGACGGTCTTCATGCGTTAGAAATGATGGCATATGCATTTGGCACTACTTCTTGGCTTTGCTCTCAGGAGCACAATGACGCTTTTGCAGCAAGATTCCTGCACTAGATAAGAGTGCATTGTGAACACTCTGGGGCAAGACTTGGTTTCCCCTCTACCAAATCTGAATTGAGAAAACAATCAAGGGTAGAGTGTCTCTTTGCAAGGAAACGTTAACCATGTTCGGCGAGTGTGGGGCTTGTTGAATTTCCTTCATTTGAAGGTGGATTGCTGGAATATTTTATGTGGTTGCGCCCAGACGTTTTGAAGAGCATTCAAAACAGGTCAATTCTGGCCTGTGTTTTGATGCTGGGCGCATTTCCGTGGTGTTATGCAGTCGCGCAAACCAGTGATCTGGAGTTCAGGGATAGCCTCACTTTTGAGAATGATCCGAGTGCGGATTTTGAAAATCCCTCAGAAACGGATGCAGTGCCCTTTGAGCAATTGATTGAAGAAGGACGACCACGCACTGGAGCTCAGCCTCCCGTCCCGACTGTTAGCCAGCAACTCACTGGTACTGGTCGCAGGAGTAGGGCAGCCAAGTTTTCGGAGAGAGTTGCAGCT
Source organism: Pseudovibrio sp. POLY-S9 (assembly GCF_001431305.1). Taxonomy (NCBI): domain Bacteria; kingdom Pseudomonadati; phylum Pseudomonadota; class Alphaproteobacteria; order Hyphomicrobiales; family Stappiaceae; genus Pseudovibrio; species Pseudovibrio sp. POLY-S9. The sequence continues at coordinate 27,949 of NZ_LCWX01000079.1, read as the reverse complement.
GCTTCTCGTCTTTCACGACCCGTTGGTGGAGGGGGGAATTCTGATGAGGGTGTTTTTGATGGAGAGACTGTTCAGGACCGACCTGTTGGCATTCAGCTTGGATCGTTACGCCTGACACCGTCGTTTGATGCTGGCCTTGGCTGGACCGACAATGCTGAGCAGGCAAATGGCGGTACGCCGGATGGGTTTTATGAAGTTGATGCGGCAGTTGGTGTGGTTTCAAATTGGGAGCGGCACGAACTCGGGTTGGAGCTTCGGGGTAGCCTTCGCGCTTTCTTTAGTGAACCTGACAATAACCAGCCTGTTGTCACCGGTCGTGGGAATGTGCGTCTCGATCTGGGTGACCTGACAACTGCCGGTATTGATGGTGTTTATTCATTTTCGCGAGAGGAGCGGTCTTCTGCTGAGAATGAGGCGTCGACCGGGCGTACCAATTCTGTGCAGGAAATTGGAGGTAGATTCTCACTCAGCAGGCAAGTTTCGTTGGTTCAGCTGCGTGGCGGCATTGGTGTAGACCGTACGATTTACGGTGGGCAAATGAGCAGTTCGCAGCCTCGCGATAATACTGTTTATGACGCCACTCTGCGTACATCATTTGATAATGGGGCTGCATTTGAACCTTACTTAGAAGGTGGGTTTCTTGTCCGAAAATACGATCAAGATTGTAGCGGTGATCCATCCTGCTTCGATAGAACATCGCGTGGTTACTTTGTAAAATCCGGTCTTCGTGTTGATCGTGGACCTAAGCTTCGGGGGGAGTTTGGGGTTGGTTATCGGGCTGAGTATCTGGATGACAATCGCCTTGATGCTTTGCAGGGACTGATTTTCGATGGAGCTTTTGTTTGGTCTCCTACACGCCGGGATACTGTGACCGTTGGTGGAGCAACCAGCTTTAGCGGAACCAATATCAGTGGAGCTTCTGGTTCAATTCTTTATGCGGGTGATGTTCGGTATGCACATCAGTTTACTCAGGACCTGGTTGGTGATGTCCAGTTTGGCTACACTTACAGGACGTATCAAGGGGTGGATATTGTTGAGCAGGAGGGAACTGGATCCTTTGGTTTGGTGTGGGCTTTCTCCAAGGATGCAGCACTGCTTTCTCGTTATACGTTCCGTGCGTTTGAGAGCTCCTCGCCAAATAGCAACTATACGAGCAGCCTCATTGAAGCTGGCCTTCGGATAAGACGCTGAATTCTTGAAGTGTTTTGGAGCGCGTTAATTTTTTGAGATGCATCTAGTAAAAATTGACAAGCTTAAAAAGGGGTTTTGATTAAAAACGGCCTTTTTTTTACCATGGTTGACAGTCATGGCAGTATTGCCTCCGAGGGCTAAGCAAAAAGACTGCGCAAAGTGCGCCTAACAACCTCCCATTCGGGTGACTGGAGAAAGCAGTATGCGATTTTCTTCTTTGCCAGCTGTCCTGTGCGCTGGGTTTCTATTTTTCAGTAACTCCTACGGCTTTGCTCAGGGGAGTGATTTTCAAAAATGGATTGCAAGCTATAAGCGGACTGCTGTAGCTCAAGGCGTTAACGCTCAACTCTATGATCTTGTCTTCAAGGGGATGACCCCTGATCCACGAATTAAGAAGAGTGCAGAGAACCAACCTGAGTTTACGCGTGCTATCTGGCAGTATCTGGATAGCGCCGTTTCAGAGGATCGGGTGCTCCACGGGCGCCGCATGGTGGATGAATGGTCTGGTTGGCTTGATAAGATCGAGGCCAAATATGGCGTGAACCGTCATGTCGTGCTGGCGATCTGGGGCATGGAAAGTTCATATGGGCGTATTCTCGATAATACATCGATTGTTCGTTCAACGCCTCGTGCTCTCGCAACACTGGCTTACAATGGTGGCCGTCGCGGAAAGTATGCACGCAAGCAGCTTATTGCTGCTCTCAAAATTCTTCAAAATGGTGATGTTTCGCCTACGCAAATGCGGGGGTCCTGGGCGGGTGCCATGGGGCATACGCAGTTCATCCCGACGACTTATCAGGCCTATGCGGTCGATATTACGGGTGATGGAAAAAGAGATATCTGGAATAGCATTCCTGATGCGTTGGCTTCAACAGCAGCCTATCTCAACAAGATGGGTTGGCAGTCAGGGCAGACCTGGGGCTATGAGGTTACTCTACCGAAGAACTTCAATTACCGCTTAAGCAACCAACGCAAGCAGCAGTCTGTTGTGAGTTGGGGCAAGCTTGGTGTGAAGCGGGCGAATGGCTCGAAGTTCCCACGTGGTGCTGACATGGCGCGGCTTTATACACCTGCTGGAGCGAAGGGCCCTGCGTTCCTGCTGCTCAAAAACTTCTACGTGATCAAACGCTATAACAACTCAAGTGCTTATGCGCTTGGGGTTGGGCACCTTTCTGATCGATTGTTGGGGCTTTCTGGTTTTGCTGTAGAATGGCCGCGTGGTGATCGCCCTCTGACATTTAGCGAGAAAAAAGCGCTTCAGAAGGGGCTTTCCGAGAAGGGTTATAAACCTGGAGCTGTAGATGGAAAGATTGGTCAGAGGACCCGTCAGGCTATTCAGGCTTATCAAAAAGCGTCGGGACTGGTTCCAGATGGTCACGATTCAATAAAGCTTCTTAATAGGTTGCAAGGTAGAACATAATCGGGTTTCCTAATGGCAGGAAACCAATGCTGGTGGTTGGTTCCTGTTGGAGACTCGCGATTATGCAACGATCCTTTTTGTCCTTTGCGTTTGTGGCACTGATAAGCCTTTGCTTTGTCAGTGTTTCTGTTATTCCCGTTGAGGTTGCAGCTCAGGTGCGAACCAACAGCACAGGCGCCCCTAAAAAAGGCAACAAGTCATTCTTTGGCTGGTTGTTTGGTGGGGGGAATAAAAGAATTGAGCAGGCGAATCCTACCAGGAAGAAGCGACGCAGAAGCACAACGCGCAAAAAACGTAGTGCTGGCGTTGCCGCAGTGAATACTCCCAAGATCGTTGAAAAAGAAAAGAGTAAGGACGCTAAGGTCCTTCTGGTCATTGGTGATAATCTGGCGATGGGATTAGCTGATGGTTTGAAGGCCGTGTATGCTGAAACGCCTTCGATTAAGGTCAAGAAGCTTGTCTATCCCCGAACTGGCCTTGTTGCAGATAAAAAGCCGGACTGGCCGGAAGATGTGACAGCTGTGTTGAAGAGTGAAGACGTAGGTCTTGTGGTGGTTTCTCTGGGCGCGCGCGATAACCGGAATATCAAGGTTGTTGGACAAGGCGTTATTGATGGGCAGCTTGCCAACTACGCTGAAGAACTGCAGTTTCAAGGGGAAGAGTGGAAGAAAGAATACCGCTTCAGGACAGCGTCCTTGGTTGCAGCCGTCCGGAATGAGCAATTGCCTCTGATTTGGGTGGGGCTTGCTCCGGCTGAAGAGTATCTGACGAGTGCTAACTTCAGCTATCTCAATGATTTGTTCAAAGAGCAAGTTGAACCAGCTGGAGGTATCTTCGTTGATATTTGGGCTGCCTTCCAAAGTGAGGAGGGAGAGTATACGCCTCATGGACCAGATATTACCGGTAAGCGCCGCCGATTGAGGGCGACGGACGGGGTCTACTTTACCTGGGCTGGATACCGGAAAGTTGCTTACTTTGTGGAGCGAGAAATCGCGCGCATATTTGGTAGTGCGACGGCCTTCATTTTTGAAGGTGTGAAAGATGATCCGAACTTTATTGTTCTGACTGGACGCTTAACTTCTCCCGAAACCAAGCTTATCGGACCTGACGATAAAGGCGGGAAAGCTGCAGCGGGGAGTGATCTGTTCAAACTGACTGTCTCTGGAGAAGCATTGCCAGAGGTTTCTGGTCGTGCTGACGACACGCGTTGGACCGGATTTTAATATTTGAAGTATTCTTTGCCAGTTATGCCTTGAATATTGGCTGAGATTCAGAAATGTCTGCAGAAAATTAAATTTTATCGCTGTTTTTTCGAAAATGTATGCAATTCATAGCCTCATGGTAGTGTTCTGTTTACATACATGGGTAACATTACTCACATTAAACTTATGGGTGAAGTGGGGCTATTGATGGTTACCCAACCGCATGTTTTTAAGCTGTCGATGGTAGGCAAGTTTGTCTTGGTCGTATTTCTGGCCATGTCAATCATGTCGCTCGGCACGCTGTTTTCCTTTGTCACAATATACGATGCGTTGACGTCTGCTCTGGGAGATGAGGCGTTAAGGTCGCAGCTTATGTCTGATCATGGGCAAAGCGCGCTAGAGTCGCTGCTTGTCGATAATCTTATGTACATTGTGATGGTCTGTGCACCTGTGGGGGCTCTGTTCTTTGTTGTGGCTGTCGTCATTGCACGGGGCATGCGAAACAACATGGCTGCGTTGCAACGTGGTCTGGATGCGCTGGCTGAAGGGGCATTGGACACTGAGATCAAATGCATAGAACGTGGAGATGAAATCGGGGCGATTGCTCGTTCTATTGCTCAGTTCCGTGTTGTGCTGAAAGATAGGGCTGAAGCAGATGCAAAAGCAAAAATACAGCAGGAGCTGGAACTTGCAGATGCACGCAAACAGGCGTTAGCCAGTGTTGCCCAGGAGTTTGAGGCTTCAGTTGGTCATGTCGTGCATGATTTGCTGGAGATCAGTCAGGCAGTGGAGACACGCTCCAGAGAGCTGGATGCGAGCGTGCAGGGTGCTCACAGTGCCATGACATCTTCCAGTGATGTCGCGCAAACCACACAAACTTCAGTGAAAGCATTGGCTGAAGCGGCAGAAGGTGTGTCGCGTTCTTCGGGGATGATTGGTGATAACACCACACAAGCTGCCCGTTTTGCGCAGGATGCTGCCGTGCATGCGCACAAGACCAATGAGATTGTTGGGCGTTTGGTGGAAAGCGGGAAGGCTATTGGTGAGGTGATCGAGCTGATTGATCAGATCGCTGACCAGACTAACTTGTTGGCATTGAATGCAACAATTGAGGCAGCACGCGCAGGGGAAGCGGGGCGTGGCTTTGCTGTGGTTGCAAGTGAGGTGAAAAACCTTGCTGGCCAAACCTCAAAAGCTACCGAAGAGATTTCAACACAGGTTGAGTCGGTGCAAAAGGTCGCTGAGCAAGCTGTGACAGCGATCCGCTCAATCGGAGAGACAATTGAGCAGATTAATTTCTTATCAACTGGCATTAATGAAGCTGTTGGTGATCAGAAGCAGGCAACTGAGGATATCTCTCGGGATCTGAATAGCGCGCACCAGAATGTGTCGCAGGTCGCGACAGACATGCTGGATTTGGATAGTGGGTTTCAGAGCACAAAAGATGCTTCGAATGACCTGCATCAGGCTGCTGGAAAGCTGGGTCATCTCTCCGAGAACTTACGATCTGAAGTGGCAAGCTTCCTGGAGAATGTAAAAGCTGCTTGATGTTCTTTGCATGCCAGCGGGCAAACGATGGTGAGTGGTATTTGAAATAAAACTTATCCCCTTTACGCAAATGTGCCCCCATACTAATCCCATGCCCACGTGACGGGCAGCTGGCGGACCGTCCGTCAGCGTGTCGTGGGCTGGGTGGGGCTTTTGAGAGAGGTAACGCATCTTTCAAAGGTCCGATGGAACCGATTTTCAGACGTGACTGCATGGTCTGAGAGGAAGGGCCCAAGCTTGAGGGGCATCACGCAGTGGCATTTGCTGGTCAGAGCAATAAATGTCAGGGATAGAGGACCTGTTTAGGCCGGGAAACTTGCCAAAGCAAAGCTGTTGTCTTTCCAGGAAACTGGCTATCGTGTCTTTCAGGATAAGAGGCGATGTTGTCCATATCAAAATGCCCGGGCAAGGCACGTAGCCAATGCCAAAGACTCATTTCTAACAAGTAGCGCAGGTGTTGCCTGCTGCCTTGCTCATCCCGACCTTCGGGAATTCTCGTTTCACCACTGCATGGGAGGCCATGCGGTGCTTTTAGTGCTTGCAAGTTCAACTCAGAATGTATGAGTGAGAAAGAATGAAGCAACAACAAAGCCCCGGAAAGCGGGGCTTTCCGGGGCTTTGTTGTTTGATTGTCCGCTGTGTTTAGCGTGGCAGGTTGGAGGAACCTGTCAGGAACTCGTCGATTGAACGAGCGGCCTGACGACCTTCGCGGATAGCCCAGACCACAAGGGACTGGCCTTTGCGCACGTCACCAGCTGCAAAGACCTTTTTGATGGAGGTCTTGTAGTCTTCGGTGTTTGCTTTCACGTTGGTGCGTGGGTCCAGCTCCAGATCGTCACCAGCTTCTTTGACGTAAGTTTCCATGTTCGGGCCTGAGAAGCCAATGGCTGCAAGAACAAGGTCTGCCTTGAGAATGAACTCGGTTCCTTCAATTGGAACACGTTTTTCATCTACACGAGCACATTTTACGCCTGTTACGTGACCGTCTTCATCACCTACGATTTCGAGCGTTGCCGCGGAGAACTCACGTTCTGCGCCTTCAGCCTGAGAGGTTGAGGTGCGGAACTTCGTTGGCCAGTATGGCCAGAACTGGTTCTTATCTTCCTTCAGTGGTGGCATTGGACGGATGTCCATCTGGGTTACAGACAGAGCGCCTTGACGGAAGGATGTCCCAACGCAGTCAGATGCGGTGTCACCACCGCCAACAACAACAATGTGTTTGCCGCCAGCCCAGTATGGCTCTTCGCCCGATACATCTTCACCACCAACACGGCGGTTCTGCTGTACGAGGAATGGCATCGCATACATCGCACCTTTGAGATCCATGCCTGGAATGCCTGGATCGCGCGGGCGTTCTGCACCAGTGCAAAGCAGTGTTGCATCGTGACGTGTGTGGATCTCTTCAAACTCTACGTCTTTGCCGATTTCACAACCGTAGTGGAAGGTTACGCCTTCTCCTTCCAGCTGTGCTACGCGGCGGTCGATATAGTGTTTTTCCATCTTAAAGTCAGGAATACCATATCGCATCAAACCACCAGCACTTGGTTCGCGTTCGTAAACATGAACTGTGTGACCAGAGCGCGCTAACTGCTGAGCAGCTGCCATACCTGCAGGACCAGACCCAATAACTGCAACAGTTTTACCTGTCTTGGTAGCTGCTGGTTCGGGCTTGATCCAACCTTCCTTAAAGGCGCGATCAGCGATTGCTTGTTCGACAGTTTTAATTGCGACCGGAATGTCTTCCAGATTCAACGTACATGCTTCCTCGCATGGAGCAGGACAAATACGGCCCGTGAATTCAGGGAAGTTGTTGGTTGAATGCAGATTGCGTGATGCTTCTTCCCAGTCGCCAGCGAAAACCAGATCATTCCAATCAGGGATCTGGTTGTTTACTGGACAACCGGCAGGACCGTGGCAAAACGGAATGCCACAATCCATACAACGAGCTGCCTGACGCTCCACTTCCGGCTGCGAGAGCGGGACAGTGAATTCGCGAAAATGGCGGATGCGATCTGATGCCGGCTGGTAGTTTTGCTCCTGCCGGTCGATCTCCAAAAAGCCAGTTACCTTACCCATGTCTTCCCCTCTTATTCCGCAGCCGCGAGGCCCAGACGCGCAGCTTTCATTTCCTGAAGCGCGCGACGGTATTCAACCGGCATAACTTTCACAAACTTCGGACGCCAGTTCTCCCAGTCATTCAGAATATTCTGAGCTTTGGTGGAACCAGTATACTTCACGTGGTTTTCAAGAATGAGACGCAGACGTTCGTCGTCGTGGCGTGTCATGTCAGCTGACAGATCCACACGTCCTTTGTACTCGATGTCGCCGCCATGGTGATGCAGCTTTTCGAGCAGGTCGTCTTCTTCTTGCACGGGCTGAATGTCTACCATTGCAAGGTTACAACGGGAACCAAAAGTACCATCTTCGTCCAATACGTAAGCAACACCACCGGACATGCCTGCTGCGAAGTTACGGCCAGTCTGACCGATTACAACAACAACACCGCCGGTCATGTATTCACATCCGTGATCGCCAACACCTTCAACAACCGCAGTTGCTCCAGAGTTACGAACTGCGAAACGCTCGCCGCCAACACCGCGGAAGTACACTTCACCGCTGGTTGCTCCGTAAAGAACGGTATTCCCAACAATGATAGAGTTTTCCGGCACGATGCGGGTGTTTTCTGGTGGGCGTACGATAATGCGGCCACCTGAGAGGCCTTTGCCTACATAGTCGTTTGCATCGCCTTCAAGATCGATCGTCACGCCCTTGGCAACAAAGGCACCAAACGCCTGACCAGCCGTACCTGTCATAGAGATATGAATGGTATCGTCTTTGAGGCCTTTTGCACCGTAGCGTTTAGCAATCTGACCAGAAAGCATTGCGCCAACGGAACGATCAACTGACTTGATCTTTGCCGGGAACTCAACTTTTTCTTTGCTTTCCAGTGCTGGCATCGCGTTGCGAATGAGTTCACGATCCAGAACTTCGTTGATTGGATGTTCTTGAAGCTGTGACCAGCGGCTTTGTTCCTGGGTCGCATCTGGACGATAGAAGATCCTTGAGAAATCAAGGCCTTCAGATTTCCAGTGATTGATTGCAGTTTCTTTGTCGAGCATATCGGAGCGACCGATGATTTCGTCCAGTTTCCTGACGCCGAGTTCTGCCATCAATCCGCGAAGCTCTTCGGCTACATAGAAGAAATAGTTGATGACGTGTTCCGGAGTGCCTTTAAAGCGCTTCCGTAGAACCGGGTCCTGGGTCGCAATACCAACCGGGCAGGTGTTGAGGTGACACTTACGCATCATCAAGCAACCAGCTGCGATCAGCGGAGCAGTTGAGAAGCCATACTCATCTGCACCCAGAAGAGCACCAACAAGTACGTCACGGCCTGTACGAAGACCACCATCAACCTGCAAAGCGATACGGGAACGCAGGCCATTGAGAACGAGCGTTTGCTGTGTTTCAGCAAGGCCCATCTCCCATGGAGAACCAGCGTGTTTCAAAGAGGTGAGCGGAGATGCGCCTGTGCCACCGTCAAAGCCAGAGACCGTGATGTGGTCTGCGCGCGCTTTGGCAACACCTGCTGCAACAGTTCCAACACCAACTTCAGACACCAGCTTGACTGAGATATCTGCCTCTGGATTCACGTTCTTCAGATCGTAGATCAGCTGCGCCAGATCTTCGATTGAGTAGATGTCGTGGTGCGGAGGAGGTGAAATCAAGCCTACGCCCTGTGTGGAGTGACGTGTCTTTGCGATCACTGCATCCACTTTATGGCCTGGCAGCTGTCCGCCTTCACCCGGCTTTGCACCCTGAGCGACCTTAATCTGGATCATATCAGAGTTGACCAGATATTCGGTTGTTACACCAAAGCGACCTGATGCAACCTGCTTGATCGCAGAACGCATTGGGTTTGGAGATCCGTCCGGCAGTGGGTTGAAGCGTTCGGCTTCTTCGCCACCTTCACCAGTATTGGATTTACCGCCAATCTTGTTCATAGCAATCGCAAGCGATGTATGAGCTTCGCGAGAGATTGAGCCGAAAGACATTGCACCCGTTGAGAAGCGCTTGACGATGTCTTCTGCGGACTCAACTTCATCGATGTTGACTGGACGGCGTCCCAGCTCTTCTGCTGATTTGATGCGGAACATGCCACGGATTGTGTAACGGCCAGAGGCTTCGTTCACTTCCTTGGCGAATTCCAGATACTTTTCAGGCAGGTTGTTGCGTACCGCATGTTGAAGAGTGGCGATGCTGTCCGGGGTCCACATGTGGTTTTCGCCACGGGTCCGGTATGCATACTCACCACCAACGTCCAGCGAGCGACGCAGAACAGGAATATCCTCAAATGCATCGTGGTGACGAACAACAGTCTCTTCAGCAACTTCTTTTAGGCCGATGCCTTCGATGGTTGTTGCTGTACCGAAGAAGAATTTTTCTACAAATTCTGAATTCAGGCCAACCGCATCAAAGATCTGCGCACCGCAGTAAGACTGATAGGTGGAGATGCCCATCTTGGACATGACTTTGAGCATGCCTTTGTTAATGGCTTTGATGTAGCGAGAGACAACTTCATGCTCATCCACTTCCTCAGGGAAAGACCCTTCAGAGTGCATTGAACGGATTGTTTCGAATGCGAGATAGGGGTTGATTGCCTCTGCACCATAACCGGCCAGAACGCAGAAGTGATGAACTTCGCGTGCTTCACCCGTTTCAACCACAAGACCCACTGAGGTACGAAGACCTTTGCGGATCAGGTAGTTATGGACAGCAGCTGTCGCCAATAGTGCAGGAATTGCAATGCGGGCACGTGAGATTACGCGGTCAGACAGGATGATGATGTTGTAACCACCATGAACAGCTTTTTCAGCGCGAGCACACAAGCGCTCCAGAGCATCTGCCATGCCCTCGGTCCCCTTCTCAGCAGAGTAGGTGATGTCGAGGGTTTTGGTTTGGAACTGATTGTCTTCAATGTCACCAATAGCGCGGATCTTTTCCAGATCAGCATTGGTGAGGATCGGCTGACGTACTTCCAGACGTTTGGAGGTAGAAAGACCTTTCAGATCAAACAGGTTCGGACGTGGTCCAATGAAGGACACGAGGCTCATCACCAATTCTTCACGGATCGGATCGATCGGTGGGTTGGTTACCTGCGCAAAGTTCTGCTTGAAGTAGGTGTACAGAAGCTTGGATTTGTCTGAGAGGACGGACACAGGTGTGTCAGTACCCATAGACCCCAGTGCTTCCTGACCAACAGTTGCCATTGGCTGCATGAGAAGCTTGATGTCTTCTTGCGTGTAACCAAAGGCTTGCTGGCGGTCGAGAAGGGTTTCACCTGCAACCGGCGCGCGTTCGCGCACGGATGGAAGGTCTTCAAGAACCATCTGCGTGCGATGCAGCCAGTCTTTATAAGGGTTCGCCGTGGAGAGTTGGCGCTTGATTTCTTCGTCAGAAACAATACGACCTTCTTCCAAATCGATCAGAAGCATTTTACCCGGCTGGAGACGCCATTTCTGAATGATCTTCTCTTCTGGAATGTCGAGAACACCAACTTCAGAAGACATAACCACGAAGTCATCATCAGTGACGATGTAACGGGCAGGGCGCAGACCATTACGATCAAGCGTTGCGCCAATCTGACGACCATCTGTGAAGGCTACCGCTGCAGGTCCGTCCCATGGTTCCATGATAGAGGCATGGTATTGGTAGAAAGAGCGACGGTTTTCGTCCATCAGCGGGTTGCCGGCCCACGCTTCCGGGATCAGCATCATAGCTGCATGCGCAAGGGAATAGCCGCCAGTGGTGAGGAATTCCAAGGCGTTATCGAAGCATGCTGTGTCAGACTGACCTTCGTAAGAGATAGGCCATAGTTTATTGATGTCGTCACCAAATGCAGGAGAGGACACAGATGCCTGACGGGCTGCCATCCAGTTTACGTTGCCGCGCAAGGTGTTGATTTCACCGTTGTGCGCAACCATGCGGTATGGGTGAGCCAGATCCCACGATGGGAAGGTGTTGGTTGAGAAGCGCTGGTGAACCAACGCCAACGCAGAGATGAAGCGCTCATCACGCAGATCGTCATAGTAAGCGCCAAGCTGGTACGCGAGGAACATGCCTTTGTAGACGATGGTGCGGCTGGAGAAGGAAACGACGTAGAAGCCTTTTTCTACGCCCTCAGATTTCTCGCGCACTACGTTGGAGATCACTTTGCGCAGGATAAAGAGGCGGCGCTCCAGAATATCGCCATCAGTATTGTTTGGTAGAGTTACAAACAACTGACGGGAAACAGGTTCTGTCGCTGCAATATCCGGTGCTTTCGACAAAGAAGAATTGTCGACCGGAACATCACGCCAGCCTAATACTTCAAGACCTTCATCAGAAACACATTCCGCAACGATGCTTTCGCACTGCTCGCGGAGTTTTTTATCTTGTGGAAGGAAGAAGAAAGCAACACCGTATTCGCTAGCTTCTGGAAGATCGAATCCGATCTTCGAGCATTCTTCTTTGAAAAACTCGTGTGGGACCTGGGTCAGCATACCTGCACCGTCGCCCATCAATGGGTCAGCGCCAACTGCGCCGCGGTGTGTCAGGTTTTCAACGATCTGAAGGCCGCTTTGTACCACGTGGTGAGATTGTGCGCCTTTGAGGTTAGCTATAAAGCCGACGCCACAGGCATCGTGCTCTTTGGCTGGACTGTAAAGCCCCTCAGTGGCAGCAGTGCGGAGTTTTTCCGTAACGGTGCCTGTGGTGGTAGCTCGGGTTTTCATAGGTTCCCCCCCA
>NZ_LCWX01000079.1:0-15703 GCF_001431305.1 Pseudovibrio sp. POLY-S9 | reverse complement strand
CTCATATGCATCGTGTTTCCTCCTTTTTCTGCCATTTTTGGCCTCACTTTCGCTCATCTCAATGTGACCGGTTAAGGTCACTTCCTCGTTCGGGTCGCGGGGAGGTCTTCCTCGCGGCTCGTTCGAAGCCCCGGCACGGCTTGCCCCGGATCTGTCGAATGAAGCACGGCCTCTTTATACATAGGGCCGCCCATTCGGAGTTTCCTCCGATCTATCTTACCCCTTTGGCGAGTGCATTGCGATATGTCCGCATGGCACACATTTGGGGGAGAATGTCGCGGCGTTGGGAACGCGCCTACATCCTTCTCTATTGCGTTGTGTGGATCTCTTAGGTGGATCGCTTGGAAGCTGTCTTCCAGATTGTCATCAACGCATGCGGGATAATAAGGACAGCACTCCTGTCCTTTTCCGCGTCGCGAACATGCCAGATTTTGGAGGGTAGAGCAAGAGCGTTTCAGAAAGTCTTTATTTCTATTCTTTTAATTTTATTAGGCCGATTGTCGCATTGGCATCTAAAACTCAAGTTAGATGCAATAATATTTCAACTATTCACGAACCTGTGAGGACGATGATCTCATTTTATTGATTTAATCGCGTGAAAATAACATGTGTTTGATTTCCCATTGATCGAGTTTTTTGTCAGAACTGTCTTCAGAGGCGAACCGAACCTGTTGAACACATCGCCGAATTTCAATTTGAGGAGTTTTGAAATGTCCAAAAAAACGTTGTCCGCTGCTGTACTTGCAACCGCTGTTACTGCTGCTGTAGCTGGTGCAAACATTACTGTTGCTGAAGCTGCTTCTAAAGAAAAATGTTACGGCGTTTCCCTTGCTGGTGAAAACGACTGTAAAGCGGGCGCTGGCACCACTTGTGCAGGTACTTCCACTGTTGACTATCAGGGCAATGCTTGGACCCTCGTACCAACCGGTACATGTGAATCCATTGAAGTCCCAGGTGACCGTAAAGGTTCTTTGACTGAACTTTCCCGCGATCTGCCTCACTAATCGCTTTACTTTACAATATACTGCGTTGCACCGGGGCGGGTTTTTCCCCTCCGGTGTTTCTTTAAGAAGAAGTCATAATATAGAACGAGGTACTGATATGTGCGCGCAAAGAGTCAATGCAAAACTACCTGCACGAGGTGGCGTGGGCTTAAAAGCTGATCATTATCATCGTATTCTCAATGACAAACCTGACATGGGCTTCTTCGAAATTCACGCGGAAAACTATATGGGTGCTGGTGGTCCTCCACACGGTTACCTTGAAGCGATCCGACGTGATTATCCTATCTCTCTTCATGGTGTCGGCTTGTCTATTGGCGGTGCTGATCCACTGAACAAAGAGCACCTTTCTCGCGTGAAAGATGTTGCTGATCGTTATGATCCGGGCCTTTTCAGTGAGCATCTGGCCTGGTCAACGCACGACACCGAGTATTTCAATGATCTTCTGCCTTTGCCTTACACTGAGGTGACATTGCAGCAGGTCGTTGACCATATTGATGAAGTGCAGACCTTTCTTGGTCGTCAGATGTTGCTTGAAAACCCAAGTGCTTATGTGATCTTCAAGGAGAGCACCTATGAAGAAACTGAGTTTCTTCGCGAGATTGTAAAACGAACTGACTGCGGATTGCTGCTGGACGTGAACAATGTCTTTGTTTCTGCGACGAACTCTGGTGGTTCTCCTGAAGATTATGTGGACCGATTCCCGGTTGAGCACGTTCAGGAAATTCACCTTGGCGGACATGCACCAGAAACAGACGAGCTGGGCTATCCTATTCTAATCGATGCACATGATCGTAAAGTTGCTGATCCTGTGTGGGCGCTTTATGCGCGGACAATTGACCGGACAGGCCCTCAGCCAACTCTTATTGAGTGGGATGCGAATATTCCGACCTGGAAAATTCTCGCTTATGAAGCTGAGCAAGCGGATGTGGTGATACAATCTCACATTGAGACGCAGGCTCAAGCCGCTGAGAAGCGGGGTGATCATGTCCCAAGCGCCTGATAGCACTAAGGAAAAGATTGCGTTGAAAGGTTTTGGCGTTCCTTTGCAGGATTTGCAGTCAAACATGCAAGGTTTTGACATGTTTTCGGATGGGCTGATGAATCCAGCTGTCCCTGTGCCCGATGGGGTTGTAGGGCGTGATGGTCATCCCTCTGAGAAGCGTTATGGCGTTTATCGCAATAACGTAATGGCGAGCTTGATTGATGCGATGGCTGCCAACTTTCCAGCAGTACATGATTTGGTCGGGCGTGATTACTTCCGGGCACTTGCTGCGGAGTTCGTTCGTAAGCATCCGCCAGAGCAGCCGGTACTGAGTGAGTTTGGGGGCAAGTTCTCTGAGTTCATTGGTGCGTTTCCTCCACTTGCAGACTATCCCTATCTGAAAGATGTTGCTGCGCTGGAATGGGCATGGCTGCGTGTTTACCACGGGCCAAATGCGACGCCTGTTGCGCCGGATGTGTTATCCAGGATTGATCCAGCAAAACTAGGGGATGCGGTGTTTACCCCTATCCCTGCACATAGACTGATTTACTCCCGTTTTCCGCTTAGCGAGATCTGGAAACAGAACCGCTCGGAAGATGTGGAAGGCATCACTCCAGAGGCTGATCAAGTGATTTTGATTTGCCGACCAGATATGGACGTGACACTGACCGGATTGGCTCAGGACGTAGCGGCATTCGCTGATTTACTGTTCTTTGGCAAGACATTGGGAGAAGCTGCAGAAGCGGTTTCATCCTCTTACAAATTCTTTGATCTGTCGCAGGCATTGGGCTGCTTGCTGAGCGCACGCGTGTTCGCGAGCGTGGACGTCAAAGCTTAATATTGATTGCGAGGGGCCGGGCGGTAAGGCCCCCGAGTGGTGGAAAGCACCAGAGGAGGAATCCGATGAGAATGCTTGTAAATTTATACCAGGGCGTATTTGGCTGGCTGGAGCGCGTAACTGAAGGCTGGTTTCTCGGCTTGTCTGCGCGCTTTCTTTTCGCAGGCGTCCTGTTTATGTACTTCTGGAATTCGGCGCTGACCAAGTTTGGTGATGGTGCGCTTGGGTTCTTGTTTCCTTCAACCGGTGCATATGCGCAGATCTTGCCGCATATTACCGAGGCGGCTGGATACGATATCTCTCAGATCCCGTTTTTCCCATATGGCCTGATTGTGCTTTTGGGAACTTGGGGTGAAGTTATCATTCCGGTACTGATTGTTGTCGGCTTGTTTACTCGTGCCGCAAGCATTGGTTTCATTGGCTTCGTGATTGTTATGTCCATTGTGGACGTGGTTGGTCATGGCGTTGATATGCCAACAATTGGTGCACTGTTTGATCGTCATCCATCTGCTTTGATCTTTGATCAGCGCGCACTATGGATCTTCCTGGCAACTGTTCTTGTGATCCGTGGTCCTGGCGTGTTCTCGTTGGACTGGGTGCTGGGCAAATGGTTTGGCATTCACCACGAAACTGGTGTTTCAGACACAAAGAGCCACGCATAAGGCTACACTGAGAGCCTGACAAACCTGCGGGTTTGCGTATAAATATTAGAGCGTATCACTGTTGAAGTGATACGCTCTTTTTCGTTTGCGTATATGACTGGAGCATGCGCACTCAGAACTATGGGAGATCGTGTTGCAGATCATGTGCCTGAATGGTTGGGGAGGGACGCTCTACTCTGACTTGTTGCCGTATTTATCTCAGGCTGTGCCTGATGTCCTTTGTCTGCAAGAGGTGGTTCATACACCGGAAAGCGATAAGGACTGGCTGACTTATAGGGATGGCGATCACGTCTTACCTCAGCGGGCAAATTTCTTCCGTGATGTGTGTGCGGCGCTGCCTGAACATGTTGCCGTCTTTTGTCCTGCTGCTCAAGGTGTGCTCTGGGATGAAGAGCAGTCTATCTCATCTCAATGGGGTCTGGCCACGTTTGTGCATCGTTCCTTTCCCATCGTTGGTCAGGTGCAAGGATTTGTGCACAAAGGTTATGCTGCGGAAGGTTATGGAGACCATCCACGCTCTCGCAGTGCGCATGGAATTCGTGTTTATGATTATGCAACAGATCGTGCCGTGAGCATCACCCATATGCATGGCCTGCGTGACTTGAATGGTAAGAAGGACACGCCAGAACGCTTTGAACAAGCGAAGCGGTTGCTCAATATTTCGCAGGCGGTTTCTGAGCCCGGTGATCTAAGAGTGGTGTGTGGAGATTTTAATGTAGAGCCTGGCAGTGAGACCATTCGTTTGTTGGAAGACGATGGCCTTGTTGAGTTGGTCAATCATTATGAGATCGAAACCACGCGGAACTCCCATTACAAAAAGCCGGGAAAATTTGCAGATTACATGCTGATCGATCGGGTTGACGAGATTATGGACTTTCAAGTGCTTCAAAAGCCTGAGGTTTCTGATCATTGTCCGCTTGTTTTGACACTGAAAACGGATGCTCAGAAGGATCAGCTGCACAAAGACTCTGTACAAGTGTTATTGACCTAGAGAGCTTATGGCGGAGAGCTCCGCCCTATAGGTCAAAAATGGCTTGAGTTCCCTCGGTTTGTTGTTATTCAAATCCTATGATTTTTGCGAGTGACAACTGGGCAGGTGCGACGAGTGCAGTTATGACTGCACTTGCGAACCATACAAGCGGCTTTGCCACCGCTTATGGGGTTGATCCATTGAGCCGCTCTATCGAGCAGCAATTCAATGATCTCTTTGAAAAAGAAGTTGCCGTGTTTCTGGTTTCTACAGGAACAGCAGCCAATTCTCTGGCGCTTGCGACCTATGCTAAGCCGGGCGGGGCAGTGTTTTGTCATGAAGATGCACACATCAATGTTGATGAGTGTCACGCTCCGGAGTTCTTTACAGCTGGTAACAAGCTGATTGGTATCGGCGGCGAGCATGGCAAACTTACGCCTGATGCGCTGCGTTCCGCGATGGACAAGGTGCCGGATAATAATCCGATGCATGGCCGTCCTGCTGCAGTATCCATCTCTCAGGTGACAGAGTTTGGGACCATCTACCAGCTTGATGAAATTCAGGCACTGGCAGATGTGGCCCATTCCCGGAATGTGCCGTTGCATATGGATGGCGCCCGTTTTGCGAATGCGTTGGTGTCTTTGGATGTCTCTCCTGCGGAGATGACATGGAAAGCCGGCGTGGATGTTCTGTCCTTCGGTGGTACCAAGAACGGTTGTTGGTGTGCAGAAGCTGTTGTGTTCTTCAACCCTGAAGAGTCCGAGGGCTTTGAATATTTGCGCAAGCGGGCTGCTCAGGTCTTCTCAAAGGCGCGCTTTATTTCTGCGCAATTTGAAGGTTACCTGGAGGACGATGATTGGCTGGCTTCAGCGCGTCACGCTAACGCGATGTGCATGCGTCTTGCCAATGGTATGCGTGATATTGAAGGCGTGCGATTGCCGATCGAACCACAGGCCAACGAACTGTTCCCAGTGTTCACCAAAACACAGGCGGCACGTCTGGAAGCTGCCGGTGCGAAGTTTTATGATATTCCAGCGGATTTCGTCTCAGAAGATGAAGTGTTCCTTCGCTTGGTGACCTGCTTTGCGACCACTCCAGAGATGGTTGACGAGTTTTTGGAGCATCTTCGCGGGTAATCGCGTCAGACTGTTCAATTCGCGATCACATCTTATGATTGCAGTGTCGAGCAATGCAGCATAGAATGCTGGTCTGCGGAGGGATATAAATCCGCAGACCAGCGGGGCACCTGCAAGGGGTTAGCAAGGGTGTTAGAGGCCAACCCTTGCGGTGTCAGTCCAGTGGGTTCAAGGCAAGGCCTTAAGTGAACTAACCTACCCTTCTTATTTTGCGTGTAACTTACCATTCGATAATTCTTAAGTGGCTGAGTGGTCGTAGGGAACGCAGAAATTCCAGAAAATAGAAACAGATGCAGAGAGAGTATCTTTGTGCTTGCTGAAGCGCGCATAAAAGAACGCCCCGCTGGGGCAAGCAGGGCGTTGATTGTGTCTGGTCCTTACTGGGGGGAGAGGCGGCCAGACAAATCCGCATAGGAGGATTGCGGAGGAAGAATCTGTTGATTTGAGTGAGATTGATTGGCAGGGGCGTGCCAATCAATCTCGGAGAGACATCAGAAAATCTAGAATGTTACAAGGGTGGCCACTCGCGAGGGTGGGAGTTTGGGAGGAAGGTCCTCGCGAGGGCTTTGGGTTTTAAAGGCGTATTCTTATTTGAGAACTGATTTCCACTTTTCAGGAATGCACATCAGTGAGCTACTGTTTCGCCTTCAATTTGTTTGTGTTCTTTTTTGTCTCCAGCCGTGATGTTGATTTTGCGCGGTTTTTTTGCCTCAGGAATTTCTCTGATGAGGTCAATGTGGAGCAATCCGTGCTCCAGACTTGCGCCAATCACTTTCACATACTCGGCGATCTGGAAGCGGCGTTCAAAAGCGCGGGAGGCGATACCCCGGTAGAGAACTTCTTTTTCGTCGCTTTCAGGCTTTTTCTCGCCGGAAACAGTCAAGACATGCTCTTTAGCTTCAATCGTCAGTTCATCTTCCTTAAAACCGGCGACTGCCATGGAGATGCGGTATGCGCTCTCTCCTGTGCGCTCAATGTTGTAAGGAGGATAGGCTGAGCCCTGTTGTTCCGTTCCTGAATCCAGCATAGAGAAAAGACGGTCGAAACCAACAGTGGAACGGTAGAGGGGGGTAAGATCGAAATGACGCATTTTATGTGTCCTCTTTTGTGTGACCAACTGGTCATCTGAGCAACGTTCACCATTCGCCGCAAAGCGCGCGGACGATGAAATTTCCTTTTGCTTACAGTGCCTTCCCATTCGTGGCGAAGGTTCTAAGCGGTGTCAGACCCACTCTGTGGCGCCTGTGATTTTGAGATGGGGACGGGGCGAATAAGTTTCAAGAGTTTTTTCAAAATAGGTGTTTTTGCTGGAATGATGGCCGCATTTTCAGATTAACAGAACCTGAACAGGCGCTTCTGATCCCGTACATCCGCGCCTTGTTACGTTCTCCTTGTATTCAGGCAAACCCTATTGCCGACAAGGAGAGAACAGATGAATGCTTTGAAGAAAAAAGTAACCGGACTGGCCGCTGCAGCTGTTGTTGCTCTGGGAGTTTCTGGTGCGGCGGCTCCGGCAAATGCAGGCGCTCAATTCACCTACGATGGACCAAACGTAAGCGTTCAGGTCATGCAGGCTCACTATAAGAAGAACCGTCATTGGGAACATGGGCAACACCATGCATTGAACAAGAAGCAGGTGAAACGTCGTCTACGGGCCTGGGGTTATCGCAACTTCAAAAAAGTAAAGCGTAAGGGCGACGTGTATATTGTAAAAGCCAGCTGGCAGGGGCAACACCGCGCACGTCTGGTTGTTGATGCCTATAGCGGTTGGATCATCAAGTACCGTTATCTGGGGTACTAAGGAGCATTCCCGAGATCTTAATCTGTTTATCCGTCTGACCTGCCTTCTTGCGATCAAGGCAGGTCTTTCGGTGTTTGGGCTCTAGTATGCTGTCTCTTTAATGCGCCCTGGATAAGCCTTGTCATAGGCGTCGCCGTCAAACTCCACTTTTGACAGTGCTTGTGCCATTTGTCCGGCAGTTGGAACTGTTTTGTGGTCTACCTTCGCATCTTCTGTCCAAAGGCCTGAGCGGTAAATGGCTTTCTGGCACTGGTAGTAGATGGTTTCGACCGTGACGACCATGATAGATTTCGGCAGTTTACCTTCTATCTTATGAGCTTCCAGCCGGATTGGGTCTGCAGAGATTTTGGCTTTTCCGTTGATGCGGATGGTTTCACCGACACCAGGGATCATAAACAGCAAAGAGACGCGTGGATCCTGAACGATGTTACGTAAACTATCGATGCGGTTGTTGCCGCGACGGTCCGGAAACTCGATGGTTTTTTCATCAATGACCTTTACAAAGCCTGCAGGGTCCCCACGTGGAGAGCAGTCGGTGCCTTCTTCAGAAACAGTTGTGAGTGCGAAGAAAGGAGAGGTTTCGATAAAGGTTTTGTAGTGCTGAGAAATATAGCCGACTTCTTTATCGATAGAGATTTGTTTCGGGCTTCCATAGAGCTCTTCGAGCTGAGCGAGGCTGGTAATCTCGTGGGAAACAGATGTTAGGTCTGTGTCTTGCATGTAAATATCCTTGTTACCGCGTACTGAGATGGAAAAAACTTCCAGAAATTGCGGTTGCGGCCTGTTGCTTGGAAAGGCTATCAAATTGAGAGTGAGAGAACTAGAGGTTACGCGCTGATGGTACTGGTCAATACGGATTTCAATCGAGTTCCAGAGGGAACGGAGTCTGGTTTTATCCAGACAGAAGACAACGTGAAAATCCGTTGGGCACGCTGGGCTCCAACCGGGTCTCCGCTCAAGGGGACTGTGACTATTGTCCAAGGCCGTACCGAGTTTATTGAGAAATACTTTGAGGTTGTTGAGGAACTGCGGACGCGTGGTTTCTATGTGGTGGCTTTTGATCTGCGTGGGCAGGGTGGTTCTGAGCGTTTGTTGAAGAACGAGCGACGTGGCCACGTTGAGAGCTTCGATGAGTTCGCTCTGGATTTGCACGCTGTTTTGGACAATGTCTCGCTTTCTGATTGCCCTGGGCCGCACTTCCTGCTGGCGCACTCAACCGGTGGCGCTGTGGTTATGCATGCCAACCGGCGGCTGAAGACCAAGATTGACCGTGCGGTGCTAACAGCTCCCCTCGTCGGCCTTGCGATGAAGGGGCGTATGGTCAAGATGGCAGGTGCGCTTGCCAAGACGCTTGTCTGGGTTGGCATGGGGAACGCTTTTGTTCCCGGCGGCAATGACAAGATCCTTGTTGACTATGACGGCAATACGCTCACGTCTGATCCGGATCGCTTCAAGCGCATGAATGCTATTCTTGAAGAAGCGCCTCAATTGGGGCTGGGTTCTCCGACTGTGAGCTGGTTCCGTGCTATGGGATTGGCGACTGAACGCTTCAGAGAGCCCGAGTTCCAGATTGAATTCGGCGTGCCATCTTTAGTCATCGGCGCGGGAAGAGATCAGATCGTCTCGACTGACGATGCTGAGGAAGTCTGCCGCTCTTGTCCGGGTATGAGCTTTCTGGAAATTCGAGGATCTCGCCATGAGATTCTTATGGAGCGAGATCCTTATCGTGAGCAGTTCTGGGCTGCATTTGATGCGTTTATTCCGGGAAGCGCGGACTAAACAGCTGCTTTTGCCAGTTTGGTGAGCAGCTCATCGTGGAGGCGCTTGTCGCCTGTGGCAAGCACCTGCCCACCGTCTGCTGCATTGCCTCCGGTCCAGTTGGTGACGAAACCGCCAGCGCCTTCGATGATTGGGATGAGGGCAAGGATGTCGTAGGTGTTCATGCCGGTCTCAATGACTGCATCAAAGCCTGCCGCTGCAACCATGGCGTAGCCGTAGCAATCTGTGCTGTAGCGGGTGAGGCGAGCTTCTGCGCAGATCGTGTCCCATACCGGGCGCTCGGCTTCATTGAACAAGGCCGGCTCGGTCGTGGTGATGATTGCCTCTGACAAGGATGCGCAGCTGCGGGTTTTCAGAACACGCTTGCCGAGCGGACCAGTCATGAAAGCTTCGTTGCAATCGCCCCAAAAGCGCTCGCTGTTGTACGGCTGGCTCATAATGCCTTGAGACGCTTTGCCGTTGGTTCTGAGGCCAATCAGTGTGCCCCACAACGGGGTGCCGCAGATGAAAGAGCGTGTGCCGTCGACTGGATCAAGAACCCAGACATTCTCGGCATCTTCGCGGACTTTGCCATATTCTTCGCCGATGATACCGTGATCCGGGCGCTCTGCTTCCAGAACCGCGCGGATTGCTTCTTCTGCTGAACGATCCGCGATAGTGACTGGATCAAAGCCTGCTTCCAGTTTGTTGTCTACCTCGTAGCCACTGCGAAAATGCTGCATGGTTTTAGCATCCGCCGCGTCAGCAAGTTTGTGAAGAAAAGCGTAATCAGGACTGGGAGAGGTCATATCAATTTATCCGGTAGGAGCAGTCAATTGCATGCGCACCATAGTCAGGATTTAGAAAAGTGCAAATGTCTATGGCTCTGAGGCCGGTTTTAGTTTGCAAATGCTCTTGTTGAAACCACGCGTTGGTGTCTACGACTTACTGCTAAACTATCGTGTGAAACTCATACCAACGGCTATGATCCCTGAAAAATCAGGGTGTTGTCTCAAGGATACAAACTGGCCAATTCGTATAGGAACAGCCCGATTACGGAGCTGAATGCTTGACGTGTTTGCGATGCGATGCGAGTCTTATTGCAGCGCGACATTCAGTGTCTGCGCCGCCCTTCGCGAAGGGCGTTTCCTCCCTAGACTAAGGGCCGCCTCCAGATGAGAGCGGCCTTTTTTTTGTCTGGTTGTTAATGTTCTCCGTCGTAGGGAGGTGCAGGCAAGGGGAGAACAAGGTGCCGAATTTTTTTGAGAGTCCGTTTAAGGGAATCCCGCTTCAGGAGCAGGTGACCAATCCCAATATTATTGTTGGAAAGCATTCCTACTATTCTGGTTATTATCACGGCCACAGCTTTGATGAGTGTGCCCGATACCTACGCCCAGATGAAGAGACGCAAGACAAGCTGATTATCGGTGCGTATTGCTCTATCGGTTCAGGGGCAGCGTTTATGATGGCCGGTAACCAAGGACATCGTCCTGAGTGGGCCACAACGTTTCCATTTCACTATTTCGATGAGCCTGCTTTTGAAGGAGCTCAAGACGGTTTCAAGCCTGCAGGTTCAACACGTGTTGGCAATGATGTCTGGATTGGTTCTGAAGCGATGATCATGCCGGGCGTGCAGATCGGTAATGGCGCATTGATTGGCAGCCGTGCTGTCGTGACTAAGAATGTACCAGCATATGCCGTTGTGGCCGGTAATCCTGCAACAGTTGTGCGTTCCCGCTTTTCTGAAGAACAGGTTCAGATGCTTTTGGAGATGAAATGGTGGGATTGGACAGATGAAGTCCTGAAAGGGGCCATGCCTCTTATGTGTTCCTCAGATATTGAGAGGCTTTACGACTACTGGCTTGGTTTTTAGGCAGTATGGACTGGGGCTGCAGGTTATTCTGCAGCCAGAGTTTCTCTGGTAAAGCTTTCCGTTACCATCTCGACCAAGGCAGTAATGAACTCCATCAGGTCTTTGCGCAGGTCGTGGAAACCTGAGTGTGGCTGGTGGGTGTGCTCATCCATGTAGAGTGCTCGGTTGATCTCAACCTGCAGCGCGTGCACGCCGCGTTCTGGCTTGCCGTAGTTTTCTGTGATGTAGCCGCCAGCATACGGGCGATTGAGAGCTACGTTATAGCCCATGTTTTGCAATAGTCCGACTGCACAGGATGAAAGCCAGGCAGAACAGCTAGTCCCGAACCTATCCCCAATGACGAAGTCGGCTTTGGGGTCGTGGTTCTTGTTTGAGTTGGCGGACGGCATTGAATGGCAGTCTACCAGGACTGCGAGACCAAACTTGTCCTGTACGTTGCTCAAAAGGCCACGCAGGGTGTTGTGGTAGGGCTTGTAGACTTGCTCAATGCGATCCAGCG
This sequence comes from Pseudovibrio sp. POLY-S9, assembly GCF_001431305.1. Lineage (NCBI taxonomy): Bacteria > Pseudomonadati > Pseudomonadota > Alphaproteobacteria > Hyphomicrobiales > Stappiaceae > Pseudovibrio > Pseudovibrio sp. POLY-S9. Next base: position 4,180 of record NZ_LCWX01000079.1, on the reverse strand, counting down.
CTTCTTCTGCCGGAATACGCGTGTGGTAGATTTCTCTGCGCTCACCCACAATGCGGGCGATGGTTCCAAGGCCTCCTGCAACACGCAGAGAGCGCGAGTTGATGTGCTTGGGGAGCTTGCCTTCAAACATCTTTGGATCGAGCTCATAGGCTTCTCTGTTCACATCAAGGTAAGCACGCGGGAAGTTGGCTTTTAGAACCGGTGCACCTAGCTGTTCGACATCCTTGATGAGAAGATCGACAAATGCATCCTCGCTTTGTCTGATCTGGGTGGTGTCCAACCTAGAGGCTTGAAGGAACGATGAAAGGTACGCGCGCCCGGAGTGGGGGCTGTTAAAAATAAAAGGGACAGAATGTTCATCTGGGGAGAGTACCTCAAATGCGGGTACCTGATCTCCGGTGTCAAGCGCACTGCTGTAGTTCGCTATCGCCTTAATCTGATGATCTTCCAAAACTGTCACAGAGCCTACATTCCTTAATCACCGCAATCCCGCTTACTATAGAACGAGATCTGCGTATGGGCTAGACATTTGAAAGTTTGCTTATGAAATAGGCAAGAGATGCGCGAGTTTTTGCGTAGTTTGAGGGGGCGGTGTGGCGCTGGACCCTCAGTTGACGCAGAAGTCTCTTTAGAAGTGAACCTGTTTCATTTGTCCCTATTGTTTTGACAGGTATTCCCGAGTAGTTTCCTGTTCCTAACAGCGTACAGTATTCGGAATCTGTCGGATTGCGAGGGGCGAGTGCGTCTGACATATTCTATTTATTTACGGGAGGGCTCTGAAAAGAGAACCCCGTCGCTGCACCTGGAGTTTTAAGGTTGTCGAACATGTCTCGAATTCTGCTCGCGGAAGACGATAATGACATGCGCCAGTTCTTGTCCAAGGCACTTGAGAAGGCTGGGCACACTGTTGTTTCCTTTGATAATGGAAAGAGCGCATACGAACGTATTTGCGAAGAGCCCTTTGCCCTATTGCTAACTGACATTGTGATGCCAGAGATGGATGGTATTGAGTTAGCTCGTAAAGCTACTCAACTTGATCCGGACCTGAAGGTTATGTTCATCACAGGATTTGCTGCTGTTGCGCTTAATCCTGATTCCAAGGCACCTCAGGATGCAAAGGTTCTTTCCAAGCCTTTTCACTTAAAAGATTTGGTACGCGAAGTGGAAAAAATGCTTGTTTAGTTAGTTTTGAGGGGTGAATGTGGAAAGAGATAGCAAATTTCCATTTTTGGACTTGCACGTTCTCAAAATTCCTCTTATACGCCTCTCCACCGCAGCGTTTAAGCGCTGACGGACGAGCTTCTTTGAAAGTTTCGGGCGTGTAGCTCAGCGGGAGAGCACTACGTTGACATCGTAGGGGTCACAAGTTCGATCCTTGTCACGCCCACCATTTTTCGTCGGTTAACATCCTTGATGTATATCCGGCGGAGCGGACCTCGATCTTGGTCCTGCGCCGCTTCGTAAGAATGCAGCGCGGCGAGATCAGGGGTTGTACTAATGAGGCGCTTAGCGCCTCTTTTCACTGGCGGATCGTGGTACTTCAGGATCCCTATAAAATTGACCCTAACCGGGGGTAGGATAATGAAGATTAAGAATTCTCTTAAGGCACTCATGGGCCGCCATCGTGATAATCAGATGGTACGCCGCAAGGGTCGTGTTTACATCATCAACAAAAAGAACCCACGCTTTAAAGCACGTCAGGGTTAAGTTTTCTGCGCTGATTTAAACTAAAACAGCGCGAAAAACCCTTGGTTCTAAGAGTTGCGAGCCGCATGGCAAAAGTGAGATGCTTTTGCCATGCGGTTTTTTTTGTTTGCTCGCCCAAACAGCTCCGTCTCAGGGGCATCGACGTTTCCACAACTTCAGCTCTCCGGTTTCTCGGCAGGGGGCTCTTTTTCACGACAATCTGACAGGTTGAGGCGTTGTGTTGGCGCTTGTGGTGCTGTCGCGCTTGCGTGTTTCCTGCTGCTTGTGGTGGGAGTGGAGCGTTTAGGTGCTTCTGAGCGTGTTGTGGCTGTTGTGGGTCCCGTAGAGGTTCAGGTCACTCGTGGACTGCCAAAGGGGCATCCTAAGCTCAATACCGGCCCTGAGGCTGCTCTTAATGGTCCTGCTGGCGGTCCTGCTCAGATAGGGCGGTCTGCACCCGGGCATGGTGTACCCGCTCACTACACGCGTGGGCAACTTCTGGATGCCTTGTTCCTTGAACTGAGGGATGCGGATACATTGGGTAATGCGCAATCGATCTCACGGCGCATACACAGCCTCTTCATGCAGTCTGGGAGTCATACGCTTGATCTGCTTATGATGCGTTCTGCTAAAGCTATTGAAGGGAAAGAGTACGGTTTAGCGCTTGATTTGCTGGATGCGGTTGTTCGTTTAGATCCCGGGTATGTGGAAGGGTGGAACCGCCGGGCGACCGTATATTTCTTGAAAGAGGATCTGGGGCGTTCACTTGCTGACATTGAGCAAGTGCTTCGGATCGAGCCGCGTCATTATCCTGCACTCTCAGGTTTTGCCATGATCCTTCGGAAAACTGGAAAGAACGATAAGGCACTTGAAGTGTTTCAGCATGTGCTGAGCATCTATCCGTTGCTGGAGAATGCTCAGGACGCTGTTAAAAGCTTACGTGAGGAGCTGTGGGGGCAGTATCACTAAGCTTTCAGAGACTACTGGTTCTTAGTCTAGCAGGCGGTTTACAGCTCTGGTGATGCCTGATTTATATTCTGCATAGTTTGAGACCGTTAGAGAGAGCCCCTTGGCGAGGGTGTAGAGGATGAAGGCGTCGTCTTCTGCCTGCTCTTTGCTTCGGTTCTCATGCGTCTCCAGGATCACATCCGCAATTTTGAGCATGACCCGAGGCATGATGCCCTTACCAACGGCAGACATAACCTGCTCACCCATCTGAACCAGCTCAGCGCCATGAACAGAATTTCTCATCAGATCGACATGCTGACCTATGATCGTGTCCAAAGCGCGTAGGATGCGAGATTTGGAGTCATTGGTCTTTTCTTCAAGAATATCCAGTGCCTGGAGCCCAACCTCTTCAGAATACTCCTCGATTATGGTCTGGAACAACTCTTCCTTACTTCCAAACTTTTTGTAGAGCGATTGGCGTGAGAGGCCGACCGCGCTTGCTACGTCACCGACTGAGGTCTTTCGGAAGCCATATTGAGCAAAAACGCCCAATGCCTTCTTTTTATCAAAGTTTGTTTTCATGTTTACCTAGTTGACAATTTCAGTAATTATTGTCAACTTTATTATGCAGCACGAACAGGTGCCGCGCATTGGAGAATTTAATGAGCACAGTGAACAAGAGCAGCGCAGTATCCAACTGGACTGCGGATAAACTGCCTTCTCTTGAGGGTAAAACTTATATCATAACAGGCGGTAACTCCGGTATTGGCCTTGAAGCGGCAAGGATGCTTGCGAAAGCGGGTGGTGATGTTGTTATTGCCTGTCGGAATGCTGAAAAAGGTTCAGCTGCCCAGCAAGCGTTGCGAACTCAGGCGAAAGGAAGAGTAGATCTGGTCCAGCTGGACTTAAGCGATCTCTCGTCTGTTCGCCATGCAGCGGAAATCGTCGCTTCACGATACACCAAGATTGATGCTCTCATCAATAACGCTGGTATTATGCAGACACCGGAGTTGAAGAGTGTTGATGGGTATGAGTTGCAGTTTGCGACTAATCATCTGGGGCACTTTCTATGGTCAGGCTTGCTCAAACCTAATGTTGAAGCTGCAAAGGGTAGATTTGTTGTAGTTGCCAGCCTTGTGCACAAAATGGGAAGATCAACTTTAACGACCTGATGATGCGTGAAAATTATGCGCCTATGAAAGCTTACTCGCAAAGTAAGCTGGCCACTTTGATGTTTGGGCTGGAGCTTCAGCGGCGCTTGTCGGATGCGGGGAGTGCTTCGTTTGTAGCTATGGGGCATCCAGGTTATTCAGCCACTAATTTGCAGAGTACAGGTCCGACAGGTTGGATGAGCATGGCGTACAAGTGGATGAATAGCATGTTCGCGCAGTCTGCTGAGCGAGGTGCATTGCCAACGGTGCTTGCTGCGGCTGGAGTGGAAGTTGAGCCGAATGGCTTGTGTGGATGGCTCCTGCTTTGCAAGACATTTTTGAGATGATCGGTACCTTTGTCAGAAGCAGTCATGTGTCCGGCCTGTTTGCGCGGT
>NZ_LCWX01000078.1:0-4608 GCF_001431305.1 Pseudovibrio sp. POLY-S9 | reverse complement strand
CGGGTCTTATCGAGTTCCTTGGCCGCAAAGATACCCAGGTCAAAGTCAACGGATACAGAATTGAACTGGGGGAAATCGAAACAATCCTCGAAAGGCATCCAGACATCGCCCAGGCGGTGGTGGTTCCAACAGAGGCAAGTTTGATGGCCTTTGTGTCTCCTGAAAATCAAAGCATACCCACAAAAGAGGTTTTGGGATCTTGGGTGGATTACCTGCGTAACCGGTTACCTGTCTACATGGTCCCACGCGCCCTAATACCGATTGAGACATTACCTGTAACAAGGAATGGAAAAGTGGATCGCAAAGCTCTTGCCGCCAAAGCAATCTCCCATACCCAGACTGAAGAAAAGACGATGCTGTCCACCACTACGGTGTCTTCGGGGAACGCGATCCAAAAGAAGCTCATGAACATTGTGGCTGATGTTCTAAATCGAGATCGGGTTGGGCTTGATGACAACTTCTTTGATCTAGGCGGTGGATCGATCGAGATTGTTTTGATCCATCGCCAGCTGGAAGGCCAGTTTGATACTGAAATCCAGATTACCGACCTGTTTCGGCTTGGAACCATTCGGCGAGTTGCCGATCACCTGTCCAACAATGCCGATCCGTCCGATCAAATTACATCAGTCAAAGCGCAAGCGAAGACACGAGGCGAGCGACGTAAGGAAGTTGGTCGCCGTCGCCGATCATCGCAAAAGGCGAAATGTGCAGTCAAGGCGAGGAATGAGCCATGAGCTTCAACGATACTGACATCGCGATCATAGGCATGAACTGCCGGTTCCCCGGCATTGATGGGCTAGATGCGTTTGAAGCCTGCCTTCGTGATGGAAGAGACATGTTGGCCCCAGTTGTTCAAGAGCTTGAAGGCGGCGGACGGTGGGTAATTTTGAACGCCACAGTTCCCGGATTAAAGGCGTTTGATGCCGATCGGTTTGGTTATACTCATCAGGAAGCACGCATCGCCGATCCTCAACAAAGGCTGTTTCTCGAGACTGTTTGGGAAATGCTGGAAATGGCTGGTTATTCGCCAAAACACATCCAGCCGACCACCGGGATATTTTCGGGCGTTAGCACCAGCTATTACTTGCTCTACCATCTGCTGGGGCATTCGAGTGAAGTTCGAAACTCGAGTGATTTGCAAGTAATGATCGGTAATGACAAAGATCATTTGACATCGCAGATAGCTTATCGTTTGGACCTGACTGGGCCAACGGTAACCGTTCAGGCTAGTTGTGCGACCTCCCTCGTCGCAACCCATCTTGCTTGTGAGAGCCTAAACAGTGGGCAATGTGATCTGGCGATTTCGGGGGGTGTTTCGCTGCGAGTGCCCTCCCAAAAAGATTATGATTTTCAACCTGGTGGCCTTTTGTCAGAAGATGGGGCGATCCATGCCTTCGATGCCAATGCCAGTGGCACCGTTTACAGCAGCGGCGTGGCAACGCTTTTGTTGAAGCGTGCCGAAGATGCCGTTCAAGATGGAGACCAAATCTTTGCGCTTATTTCTGGCTCAGCGATAAACAATGACGGAGCGCAACGCGTTGGGTACACGGCACCTGCCGTTAACGGGCAGGTCCGAGCCTTGATGGAGGCTCAGGAGGTTGCAGATGTCAATGCCCGAGACATTACCTATATCGAAGCACACGGAAGTGGAACGCCATTAGGTGACCGTATTGAGTTGGATGCTTTGTATGAGGCTTTCCAACAGTCCAACTCTGCGACCATTGAAGCAGGCTCTTGCGGGCTGGGGTCGGTCAAGACAAACATTGGGCATTGTGAAATGGCGGCGGGAGCAGCGGGCCTGATAAAGACAGCATTGTCTTTGAAGTCAGGCAAGCTGTTTCCAAGCTTGCATTTCGAGACGCCTGCACAGGAGTTGATGCAGGATGGGTCCCCGTTTTACGTGAATGACCAGCTATGCGATTGGCCCGTAGACCGTCCGCGGATTGCGGGCGTGAGTTCCTTTGGACTTGGTGGAAACAATGCGCACGCGATCCTAAGAGCTTACGATCCGCCCGAGAGCACGCCCCAAGATATGGCTGAAGAACAGCCAGAACTGCTTGTTCTATCGGCCCGCAATCAAGATCAGTTCAGCACATACGAACGCTCTTTGATTAGTGCTGCAGGGACTCTGGATCGCAGTGATGTTGCTCACACACTACGTGTCGGTCGCGAAGCGGACCCATTTCGCAAAGCAGTGGTTTGGAGGCAGGGCCAGTCAATTGCCGATGCATTGACCCATGCGGATGTTATAGCGTCTGCTGAAAAGCAGATCGTTCTGTTGCTTTCTCCTAATGCCGCTTTGAGCGATGAGTGCGTAATAAGTTTGTGTCGTCTCATGCCAGAAGTTTTGGATCAAATGCCAGAGCTTGTGACTGAACATTCGCTCAAAGATTATCCCAACTGGACGCCAGAGCGCCGCATCGCCTTCTCTACGTCTGTTATCTTTGCGTTTTTAGACCAGTTGGAGTGCACACCAGCTGCAGTGCTGTTCGCAGGCAATAAAGACGATGCTACTGCGCTATGGTCGTTTTTGATGAGGCAAGTTGAAGAGCGGCCATGCTTTTACTGCAATGAGACTGGCTGGGTACCGGTAACAGGTGACAGTGTGTTCGCTACGATAAGCGACGTCACACAGCAGTTGGAGATTACCAATCCGTTCGTTTTAGGATTTGGCAGTAATGGCTATGTGCAAACGGACCAAGCCTTCTACCACTTCGAAGGACAGGCCTCTTATTCTGATCTCATCAGCAGTTTCGGACAGGCTTGGGCACACGGGGTACCAGTCAACTGGCAGAACTGGCCTGGTACACAAAGTGCGCGCCGGATCAGGATCCCACGGCCCGAGTTCATTCGCAATGATTTTTGGATTGAGATGCCAGACGTCAACTCCAATGCTTTGGAGTTTAGCTCGAAGGATCGCTCGACGCAAAAAATGGCAGAGATGGACAGCCAAGGAGTTTTCGATTGCGTCAAGGAGACTTGGGAAGAAGTGTTCGGAACCGAACTTGAGAACGAAGACGCCAACTTCTTTGAACTGGGTGGGCATTCGCTTTTAGCAGCACGTTTGATCACGTTGCTTCAGGAACGGTTGGGTGTCACCGTTCCGATGAGCGCTTTTTTCGAGGCCCCAACAGTCGCGGGACTTGCTTCTGCGTGTCAGCAACAAGCTACGCAGAACAAAGTCTTCAGTCCTCAAGAGGTCGTGCAAGAACCGGATAATCTTAACAAACCCTTCGCGCTGACAGATGTTCAATTGGCGTATTGGGTTGGGCGTCAATCTTCATTGGCATTAGGTGATGTCGCCACGCACATCTATTTCGAGTTCGATTTACCTGACTTCTCGCACGTCCAATTCAAGGATGCTGTGAACAAGGTGATTGCACGCCATCCAATGTTGCGTGCAGTGATCAAAGAAGACGGGACCCAGCAGATACTGGAGTCAGTTCCACGCTTTACGATTGAAGACATTCCGGCGGATGATTGGAATTCGGGTGCGTTCCAAGCGGCGACCAAACGACTGCGGTCGAAAATGTCCCATCAGGTGACGGATTGTAGTCAATGGCCGCTTTTCGATATTCGCGCTGTGACGGTTGATAGCGGGCAAGCACGGCTACATGTGTCTTTTGATCTTCTGATTGCCGATGCCTGGAGTATCGAGCTCTTTATGCGCGAAGTTTCATATCTTTATCGGCAACCCAAGATCGATTTACCTGCATTGTCGTTTAGTTTTCGCGACCATGTTCTGACGAGTAAGAAAGCGGAAGAAAGCGAGGCGTTCCAAGCTGCTAAATCTTATTGGGAAGAGCGAATTCCAACGCTGCCGATGGGACCTGATCTGCCTCTGGAAACAGCCCCAGCATCATTAACGGCACCGAAATTTGTTCGCAGGACCAAAGTGCTCGATCGTCCCTTTGTCACCCGACTTCAGTCCTTGGCTTCGCAGAATGCGCTGACAATGACCGGGCTTATGATGAGCTGCTTCGCTAGTGTTCTGGCGCGGTGGAGCCGCGATCCGCATTTCTGTATCAATCTCACGCTCTTCAATCGCCCAACTGTGCACCCCGACATTCTAGAGGTGATCGGAGACTTCACCACGTTAAACATCATGGAAATCGACTTCCGTGGTGATGGCAGCTTTCTCGACAAAGCACAAAAGGTGCAACGTCAGATCTGGCAAGATCTTGATCACCGGTTGTTCAGTGGTGTGCAGGTGTCGCGGCGACTGACCAAACGCAATGGTTCAGCGCAGGAAAGCGTGATCCCGGTTGTGTTCACCAGTCTGCTTAATCAAGATAGTGTTGATTGGGCTGATGAGACGAATGACACCCTGGGAGCTGATAATTTTTACACTATCAGTCAGACCCCGCAGGTTTGGCTTGATCATCAGGTTATGGAGCGAGACGGGTGTCTTTATCTAAACTGGGATGCAGTTGAGGAGTTATTTGACGCGCGCATTCTGGATGAGATGTTTGCATCCTATGTTGCGATTCTTGAAGGATTGGCGCTGGATCCGACCTTGCTGGAAGCGGCTGATTTACCGCGGTTGCCCGCGGTTGCGTTGCCGGTGGCCGAGAGTGCTCTCCCAGTTGCAAGCCTACATGATGGGCT
>NZ_LCWX01000077.1:6701-8450 GCF_001431305.1 Pseudovibrio sp. POLY-S9 | reverse complement strand
GATTTGGCTCATAAAAACCGCGACATTCCAGTTATTGATAGCTCACTATATCCCTTATGAAACAAGGGTTAAAGACCCTACATAATGGAAGGAGAGCCGAACCTTCTTCATTTAGTGAGTTAATTGCTATGACTAGATGATCGCCATGCTTTTCAAATGAAAGGTCGTTAACTGAAATAGATCCAGCGAACTTTAATGTATCTTCACCTGCATTAATGAATTCTTTGGTTGTTGTTGTTCGAGTGCCGTAAACGGCCGTCTGCCCACGATATCCGGCCAAATACCGGTCTGTATGAACAGTTGTCTGTATTTTGGAATCATATATCCCGATAGCACCATGACCCAATCCGACGAGATAAGTGTCGTCGCCAGCTCCGCCTTGCAGAATGTCTGTTCCAGCCCCTCCTGACAGAGTGTCATCACCGTCTTCGCCGATAAGGTGGTCGTCGCCAGCCTCTCCATATAGTTTGTTTGCTTCTGCGTTACCTCGCAGCTCATCATTATGATTAGAACCGATCAAGTTTTCGATGCTGGAAAGAGTATCATCTTCAGCATCTCCACCAGTGGCTAGCATTGATGTAAGATCGACAGAAACCCCGTTTTGTGAAGCACCATAATAGGCTGTATCTTCACCTGCCCCACCGTCAAGTATATCGCTGCCGCTTCCACCGTTCAGTATGTCGTTACCAACACCGCCTGATAGGTGGTCATCTCCATCCAGGCCATTCAAGCTGTCATCCTGATCACTTCCGATGAGAGTATCATGGTGCTTAGAGCCGATAAGGCTCTCAATTGAAGTAAGAGTATCCCCTTCAGCATCTCCACCATGACCTTGTCCCGTCGTTAGATTCACAGTCACTCCGGCAATACTTTGGTCATATGTTGCCGTATCGCTACCAGCTCCGCCATCGAGCTGATCAGCACCTGCCCCTCCCTGGAGTAAATCGGACCCAATGCTGCCATGTAACGTATCGTTCCCTTGTCCTCCCCAGAGCACATCATTCCCATACCCTCCAAGGAGGATATCATCGCCCGCTCCGCCGTCTAGGTATGCAGTCTTAAGGGAGTTGGTAGCATCTAGCCGATCATCACTAATGCTGCCTGTGGCAACGACCGCAGTATTGAAGTTTTTATCTACACCTGCACTGTTGGTTGCTGCATAGAAGTGCCATCCTTGATTTGATTCAAGGTGAAGCGCATTAGCATCTACAATGTCATTGAAACCCCAGCGGCTAGTTGCAAATGCGACATCGCCAACGGTAAGGTTAGTCCCGTCATTTAATGTTGCCTGCGCTAGCCCGTGTATGGTGGTCCCATCATTTAAGGTTGTTTTTGTCGGATCGGTGTATGAAAAACTGATCTGCGCGATGTTACGTTCGCTCAAACTTGTGAGCTCACCATCGTCAACCGTCCCGTCACTGTCTTTATCTTGCCAAAGTTTAAATTCTGACCAACGCTCATCTATTTCGTCAAAGACACCATCGTGATTACTGTCAAAAATCTCTTCAAGAGCTTGCAGGTCAGTGTCTTCAGAGTTGTCACCAGTAAGTTCAGCAAATGCGATTTGAAAAGAATTGTGTACTTCACCATCACCCTGTGCATCCCAAAAAAGCAATGCATCGTCAGGGGAGATCCAAGCTGTCAGTTCATCAAAGCCGTCATTGTCAAAATCAAAATGAACTGAGGCTTCCTCCAGAGAAATTATTTCCAAGCCATCATTATCTAAGTCGATAACAACTGGTTTGCCAC
>NZ_LCWX01000077.1:0-6571 GCF_001431305.1 Pseudovibrio sp. POLY-S9 | reverse complement strand
CGCCAGTATCACCACCGCCAGTATCGCCGCCACCAGTATCGCCGCCACCGGTATCACCGCCGCCAGTATCGCCACCACCTGTTGGGCTGCTGGTGAGATCACCTTGGCTGTAACCTCCATCAATTACATCTTCAGTGAGTGAGCCTACGATCGAACTAACAGAAGAGACAACAGAACCCATAATTGGGTTGGTAGCTTGCAAAGCCTTGCCAATTGTACCTGCGACATCAGCAACTTTATGTGTCAGGCTTGTTGAGTTATTCCAGTCATAGTAATTGCCCACGGTCTTTGTGATGCTATCAACAGTAGTTTGAACGTTCTTTTGGACTTCACGAATAACATCAGTTATTTCACTGGAATCATTATTATCTAGAAAATCATCGACAGTTTTCTCAACTTCTCTAATAGGTGAAGGCGTGTTTGCGGGTACTGTTTCTTCAATGACATCCGGTATGCCATGCCATAAGTCATATACAAGCTTTCCGACTATCGACTTTGTAACCCCAACAGGTACACGACCGAACTGCTGGGTCGTGACATAATAAACACCGTCAACCTCCTCTAGTTGACCCTGATGAAACACTTCTCCCTTATAACTAAAAACGCCGCTGACACTCTTGAGAAGCTGACCATTCGGGTCTTCCAATAAACCTGTTTTGGGAATTGGCTTTGCGCCTCGCGAGAGAGCTTCAATAGTAGAGACAAGCTCACCATCCATGTAGTAATGAACTGCATTATTTTGAATAATAGCTTCAGCTAGTGTTACAGCAGCCTCTACAACTGTAACACCTTCAGTAGCTCCCTTAACTGTCATATTAGTTAAATCAATTAAGTCATGCCCTGGATAAGCTTCAGTTGGATAACCTAAATCTTCGGTGAAGACCCTAATTTCTTCTGCCAGTATGTCTTGATCGGAGGGCAGCTTGTATTCGCCAAGCTCGCTGGTATTATTGCGAATGAGATTGACAACTTTCTCGGCTATCGTTTTCGAAATTGTCTCTCGTTCCTCTTCAAACAACTCATGACCGATTACGTCTCCGACGTGTTCATGGGAGTAGTTGCCAAAAACCCCTTGGCCTGTTGGCCCAGGAATATGGCCTAGTTCCCTCGAAGCTGCAAAAGTGGCAGAATTTTAGAAATTGTACTTTGAGTTGACAATTTTGATTTGATCCGCATTAATGTTCCGAAAATATATTGGAGTGGACATTGAAGCGGGTATGGTCAGGGGCTGAACTGCGTGAGCATTGGGTTCTTTCAGATGAGGAAATTCAGCTGCTTAAAGGTCGCTCTGCGGTTGGGCGAGTTTTGTTTGCATATATGCTCAAACATTATCAGCTTTATGCGCGTTTCCCGAGTTCATTGTCGAGTGTTTCTACTGAGGTTATTGACTTTCTTGCCGCTCAGGTATCAGCAAATTTTGAGCGTTTGGACAATGAGCAAGCTCTAAAACGCAGCATGCGAGACTATGCGCAAGAAGTCCGCGCCCATTTGAAATTGCGCCGTTTTGACCAAACCGGCAAGCAAGATTTTAAGAACTGGCTTCTGTCAGAGCTCCTGCCTCAGGCATTGGAGCCACACAGAGTGACAGCAGAGGTTAAAGCCTGGTTTTCAACACAACGCTACGAGTTACCAAAGGCAAAAGCATTAAAGCGCCTGCTTGGAGAGGCAGAGCGTATTTTTGAGATCGAGCTGTTTGAGAGCATTGTTGGGGCTCTTACAGACAGCGCTTGCACTGCGCTGAATGACCTGCTTGATACCACGCCACGTCCCTCAAAATTTTCGCGACTACGCTCTGGACCGGGTAAACCCAGCCTAGAATCGATATTGACGATTATTGATCGGCTTCAGTTGATCCGGCAGATCGGCCTGCCTTCAGGTTTCCTTGATAAATTTCCTACAGCATTGGTTGCCCGCTATCGCCAACGAGCGGGTTCTGAAGATGTTTGGGAATTAAGGCGGCATCCTGAGATGACACGCCTAGCACTTCTGGCCATTTACAGCGCCAAACGAGAAACTGAGCTGATTGACGACCTGGTCGAAACATTGATTGGAATCACTCACAAGATCGCCGTCCGGGCTGAGAAAAGGGTTGTTAGCGAACTTGTTGGAGAACTCACAAAGGTAAACGGTAAAACAACATTGCTGTTTCGGATTGCAGAGGCTGCCAATGCGGAACCGGAAGGAAGCGTGCGTCAAGTCATCTATCCTGTGGTAGGGGAGCAGACAATTGCCGATCTGGTCAAAGAGTATCGCTCTGACGGGCCAGCTTATGTGAAGCGCATTTATCGGAAGATTAGGACGTCTTATGCACAACATTACCGGCGCATGATGATGCCACTCCTCTCGACGCTGGAATTCCGTTCAACCAACCTGTGGTGCCAGCCGCTACTAGAGGCCCTTTCTTTGCTTCGTTGTCCCCATGACGCTGCTTCACGCTATTTTCCAATTGAGAAGGTGGCAGTGGATGACGTGATCCAACCTAAATGGCGCGAGTGTGTTATTGAAAATTCTGCACGCGGGCAAGAACGTGTCAATCGTATCAATTATGAGATTTGTGTATTGCATGAGCTGCGGGCTAAATTGCGCACCAAGGAAATCTGGGTGGAAAATGCCGGACGATTTTGCGACCCAGCTAAAGATTTGCCGCAAGACTTCGAAGCCAAACGGGAGGAGTACTGCCAGCAGCTGGACTTACCTTCTTCTGCGGAGGAATTTGTAAGAACCTTATCCGGCCAAATGCAAACTGCTCTAACTGAATTCGACCAGGGCCTGGCGGGAAATTCGTCGGTCCGCATTAAGATGCTAGGCGATAAAGCACGCATTTCCGTTAGCCCCTTGAAAGCTCAACCGGAACCGCCGAACCTTCAGGCCCTGCGCGATGAACTTGTTAAACGTTGGCCCGTCACCAGCCTTTTAGATGCATTAAAGGAAACTGACTTGCGAGTTGGATTTTCTCAGCATTTCAGTTCCACGGCCTCCAGGCAACATTTGAAAGGTGAGGAACTATCCCGAAGGTTACTTCTGGTGCTTTACGGACTTGGAACGAATATGGGCCTGAAAGCGCTTGCAGCAGGCAAGAATGGGGTAAGTTACAAGGAGCTTCTGTATCTGCGTCGGCGGTATATTCATGCGGACAATCTCAGACAAGCCACACGGCTGATTGCCAATGCAACCATGCAAATCCGCCAAAGGGAGATCTGGGGGGATGGGTCAACCAGCTGTGCCTCAGATTCCACGCAGTTCGGGGCATGGGACCAGAACCTGATGACTGAATGGCATCAGCGCTATAATGGTCGTGGGGTCATGATCTATTGGCATGTCGATACGAACGCCACTTGCATTCACTCACAACTTAAGCGCTGTTCCTCTTCCGAAGTAGCTTCAATGATGGAGGGGGTTCTACATCATTGTACGGAAATGGAAGTTGACAGACAATATGTTGACACTCATGGCCAAAGTCTCATTGCGTTTGCTTTTTGTACATTACTTGATTTTGACCTGATGCCGCGCTTCAAGGGGATCGCCCGCCAGAAGCTGGTGCGAGCAAGGCCTAAAAGTGAGCAGAGCTATCGCCATATCGACCCCTTGTTTGCCAACAGGCCAATTGATTGGGATCTGATCAAACAGCAATATCATGAGATGATCCGGCTCGCTTCGGCTCTTTATACCCGAACTGCCGACCCTGAAGCTATCCTACGTCGGTTTTCCAGAGGAGCGTCAACCCACCCGACTTATATGGCGCTATTAGAGCTCGGCCGGGCTGCCAAAACTATTTTCCTGTGCAGGTATCTGAACTCAGAGCAGCTGCGTCAGGAGATACATAGCGGGCTTAATGTGGTGGAACGCTGGAACGGCGTGAACAACTTTATTTGTTTCGGTAAGGCTGGCGAGTTTACCAGCAATCGACTTGAGGATCAGGAGACCTCCGCTCTGTGTCTTCACCTGCTTCAATCCAGTATGGTCTACATCAATACCCTCATGATTCAGGACGTACTTAGCGACCCGGTATGGGCTGCACGCATGACAGAACGGGACTGGGCAGGCCTATCACCACTACCTCACAGCCACTACAACCCTTACGGGGAATTCCCGCTCGATATGGAAGCTCGCCTACCCTTACATGACCTGGAGCTGGCTGCATGATGTGTTCCGAAACTTATAAGAAACCGAACGATTTTTTACTCGCGCGAAAACATAAGGTTAGTAGATCCGTATTTTTGTTCCGAATTAGTCAGGTAGAAACGGGTCAATTTCCATGCTGATCGGGTATGCACGGGTCTCAACGACGGGACAAAATCTCGCCACGCAGCTCCAGCAGCTCCAGGAGGCTGGTTGTGAGCGGATTTATCAGGAAAAACGCACTGGCCTTGACCGGTTAAGACCGCAGCTTGAGAAAATGCTGGGCCAAATCGAACCGGGAGATACACTTGTTATTGCAAGTCTGGATCGGTTGGCCAGATCCACCTATGATCTGTTTGACATCACAGCCAAGCTGGGAGAAAAAGGGGCGCTTTTCCGCTCCTTAAGAGAGCCGTGGGCTGATACAACAAGCACTATGGGAAAGTTCTTACTTACTGTATTTACAGGACTTTCCGAGCTGGAGCGGGACTTGATCAAAGACCGCACCGAAGAAGGACGCCTATCTGCTCAAAAGCGCGGCGTCAAGTTTGGTCGCAAAAGCAAGCTGACCCCGCATCAGCAGGAGCAGGTGCGCACCATGCTCCTGAGCGGGCAGTCCATTCGCGGGATTGCCCGGCATTTTAACGTCGGCGTCGCGACAATAGACAGGATCAAGAAGACAACCCCGCCTCACTGACTGAAATCCTGCCACTTTTGCAGCTTCGAGGGAACTGGGCCAACTACGTTCAGGTGTCAGTTCCGATATCTGGTTTGATGCTGCAGAGTTCGGTGAAACTCAAACTGCTGAAGATATCCAAGATGTCCAACAAGCGATGTTACGAGCCGCAGATCTGCTGGAAGGGATAGTCCCTATGCCAACTGGAACTAAGTTGCGCTCTCAAATCTCACCTTACGATATCGAGGGTGAGGCTTGGCTGATCTCACATCAAAGAACCGACGATGCGTTCGAGTTAGAGTTCTATGCCGGCAAATCGTTGAGCCCTAGCACTCCCAATTTTCAGGTAGATCTGCAGGTATCTGCAGAATCTGAAAGTCTTGAGATCGGTCTTCACCGATCTAGCGAGCCAGGACAGCGAAAAGTGCTCTTCATTGATCAAAACCAGATTGAGTGGGGGTCCTAATCGCCATTTGAACTGAAACCCGCTGGGTGCATTCACCCAACGGGAGAGTGCATTCAGCTCTATCAGGGGACAGAAATGCATTCAACAAAACTCGCTCTCACAGAGCTTAATCATGTTGTCCGATTATCTGATCAAGATAGCGGCCTACATCTCTCAATTGCCAGGTTCAATAATTCACTGCTTGATAGCAAGCGGCTCCACCCAGACAAGTTCTTTCGACGGGAGCCAGTGGTGATTGTTAACACACTCAACAGCCAACGTGTAATCCGTTATGCGATGGGAAACGCCGGCAAATATTCTATAAAAAAGTCCGCGATTGGGCTGGATTACGACGCTGTCGACGCCCTCGGTGTCAGGTTCAAAGAAATCTGTCAACTGCAGGCTCGGAAAGCGACACAGTGGGAGGTCCTTGTCTGGTTCTGGAACCACAAAGATCTCCCAACACAATTATCTATTCGCCTTGGTGTACTGGGCTTGATGTTAGGTCTGATCGGCTTTCTCAGCAGCTTGTTACCGATGTTGCTGAGTTAGCTGATAATCATATTTGGAGAGATTAATCATGACATTTTTTGAAACAGGAACAGCTATGTCAGCAGATACCAAGGAACCAAAAATCCTTTACACTCAGCTGGTGTGCCGCCAAACAGGTGAAATTTTGGGGCACGAAACTGGACCTTCAGGACTGACGAACTACTGCGCCAAGCATCTTTGGGATGTGCGTTTCGGTCAGGAAATCATTGTAACTGACACATCAGAAGTTGTTCATCCGTTTAAATTTTTAAGGCCGATAGCAAAGAATACGACTATCAAAATTTACGCAGATACTCATGATGATGTGCAGCCGTTGGGCGTTGCACCGATCTGGTCTGGCTTGGCCATCAAGTTAGATCAGTCAGGAATGTCGATTGAAGATATTGCCGGAAACACTTGGAGCGCATTCACGGGAAGTGGTGAATGGGTTGGTACTTCAGAATATTGACTCATGTTGCCTACCTTTATGTTATCGCGATACACCCCAAAACGTGTATCGCGATAATGCTCCCATTCCTATCAACTGCAGATAGGATACCTTCATTCATTTCCCGCCTGCTTAGTACTTTCTCACAAACTCTGAATGTATAATTTCCCTTGATTTACTTCAGGAATCTCGCCCATTTTCAAAAAAACCAGGATGTTCCTGATTTACGCCAAAGTGAACAAGCCGAGTTTTATATCTTCGGTTGATCTGGTCTACTGCTGTCGCCAGCTTCTCGTTCGGATTTGGCTTGCCAGGTTCCGGAGAGGTGAATAATTCACCGGATCTTTCTGCA
>NZ_LCWX01000076.1:0-621 GCF_001431305.1 Pseudovibrio sp. POLY-S9 | reverse complement strand
ATAGCGCTTTCGGGTCTTGTGCTGGATGTCTTTAACCGCCTTCTCAGCTGCAGCGCTGGCGGTCCTCGTGTATTGCCCCATTGTTCACTCCTAATCTAATGATCATGGGCCAAAACACTCCCTTACTCAAATCAACCGTTCTGTCCATAAGGCGTCGCCGACAAACAGCGATATAAACCTTCTACGTGGTTCTCATTGGGCACTCTCAACCCTTTAGGTGAGCAGGTAAACTTTTGATAGAATTGCGGAAATGCTCATATTTCTATTCAGGCGCTGAGATCCAGTTACAGCTATTTGCCAGCTTCCATGCAGATTTTCTCTCGCATACATAGAAGATTTGGAGGGAGCTTTTATTCGTAATTTTACATTACCTTTCCTGAGCAAGCTGTCGCTCTTGAAATTTACTGGCTTCATGAAAATAAGTTGTTTTGAGGGGAGTTCGGGACCTTGAAAGCGTCTCGGCTCTGAGGTTCTGTTTGAATTTTCCCTTATATTACAAGGGGAAGCCATTTTTGGCTTAGGTCAGGCCATTTTTGGCCTGCTTCTTTTCATAGTGTTTTCAAGGTGTTGCGCCAAATTCGTGGGCCTGGTGTAGGTCTCCGGGCCAACTCTGGCCCATTA
>NZ_LCWX01000075.1:35051-39674 GCF_001431305.1 Pseudovibrio sp. POLY-S9 | reverse complement strand
ATGTTCCGTCTGTTTTGATTGAACTTGGATTTCTTTCCAATAATCTGGATGAGAAAATGTTAGGTTCTGATGAGTGGCGGGAACGCGTGTCGGATGCGATTGTTCAAGCGACGAACGGTTTCTTTCGGGCTAGAATTGCGCAGCAATAGCTGTTTGGTGTGATTGTTTTTCGGGTGCGTATATGTCGCTGCTGCAGTGGGATAAAGACTAAGTTCCTGCCTCAGCTTTGCCATAATGAAAAGCGATTGAGTGCCAAACTGTAACAGTGAAGTCTGGATTCGATTCTGCTGCATTCATTCAGGGCGAGACCTCTTGACCCTTAACGGGAAATGCATCAGGAACGGCGTTTGAAACTGGCTCTGGAATGCTGGCTTCACGACACGAACATTCTTAGCGGGAAAGCAAACGAGCCCGAATATGAGATTATTTTTAAAGTTCATTGGATATCTCTTTGGGATTTCAGTTGTTCTGGGGCTGATTGCAGCCGCCGGATTGTGGATTTATCTCAATGACATAACCAAGGATCTGCCGGACTATACCGCGCTGAAGGATTATGAGCCGCCAGTCATGACACGTGTGCATGCTGCTGATGGTCATCTTATGTATGAGTTCGCGCGTGAACGGCGTTTGTTTATTCCGATTCAGGCTATTCCGGACCGTGTGAAGCAAGCTTTCCTATCTGCTGAAGATAAGAACTTTTATGAACACATCGGGATCGACCCGTGGGGCATTGGCCGTGCGGTGATCACAAACGTTCGTAACAGTGGGTCTGGGCGCCGCCTTGTTGGAGCGTCCACGATTACTCAGCAGGTTGCAAAGAACTTCCTTTTGACCGGTGAGCAGAAGTATGAGCGCAAGATCAAAGAAGCGCTTCTTGCTTTGCGTATCGAGCAAGCGTTTACGAAAGAAGAGATCCTTGAGCTTTATCTGAATGAGATTTATCTCGGTGTCGGCGCTTACGGTGTTGGTGCTGCTTCCCTGATCCTTTTTGATAAATCTGTTCACGAGCTTGAGCTTGAAGAGATTGCATATCTCGCTGCGGTTCCTAAAGGCCCGTCCAACTATCACCCATACCGCTACAGAGACCGTGCGATTGAACGCCGGAACTGGGTTATCGACCGTATGGTTGAGAACAGTTACGTGACAGTTCAGGAAGGTATTGAAGCGAAGGCTAAGCCTCTTGACGTAAAACTGCGTCCAACCGGTAACCTCGTGAAAGGCTCTGAGTATTTCTCTGAGGCTGTGCGACGCCAGTTGGCCGGTCAGTACGGTGAAGAGAAGCTTTATGAGGACGGTCTGTCCGTTCGTACTTCCCTTGATCCTGACATGCAGCTGAAGGCGCGTAAGGCGCTGCGTGACGGTTTGGTAGATTTTGACCATAAGCGCGGTAAATGGCGCGGTCCGATCAGCACGATTGAAATCACCTCCAGCGACTGGGGCGCGGCTCTAGCTAAAGTTCAGACGCTGAACGATGTCCCTGAGTGGACGAGTGCGGTGGTTCTGTCTGTGAGTAATCAGAAGGCCGTTGTAGGTCTTCGTCCAAAGCGCATGGCAAACCGGAAACTTTCTACTGAGCGTGTCCGTGCAGATCTCTCCCTGAGTGATATGAAATGGGCTCGCGTCAATGGGCGTGCTCCTCGCAATGTGCAGGAAGTATTAAGCCCGGGCGACGTGATTTACGTGCAGCGTCAGGCGAGTGGCAAGTATGTGCTGCGGCAGGTGCCTGAGGTTTCAGGCGCCATTGTTGCCATGGACCCGAATACTGGCCGTGTTGTGGCGCTGGTTGGTGGCTTTAGTTACGCCGAAAGCCAATTTAACCGTGCGACGCAGGCTTGGCGTCAGCCGGGCTCTGTGTTCAAACCGTTCGTCTATGCGGCTGCGTTGGATAATGGCTATACGCCGTCTTCAGTGGTGCTCGATGCGCCTGTTGAGATTGAACAAGGACCGGGGCAGGATCCATGGAAACCACAGAACTATGGTGGCAAGTTCTATGGTCCGTCTACTCTGCGTACTGGTATTGAACTGTCCCGTAACGTGATGACTGTTCGACTTGCTCAGGACATGGGCATGGATCTGGTTGCTGAATATGCACGCAGTTTTGGCATCGATGACAATATGATGCCGGTGCTCTCCATGTCTCTTGGTGCAGGCGAAACCACTGTGATGCGCATGACAGCAGCTTATTCCATGATGGCCAATGGCGGGCGCCGAGTGCAGCCTACTCTGATTGACCGTATCCAGAACCGTTATGGTGAGACTATCTATCAGAACGATCAGCTTGTTTGCACAGACTGCTCCGAAGAGTATTGGAGCAATCAGGGAGAACCTGAGCTTATTGATACTCGTGAGCAAGTGCTTGATCCTATGACTGCCTATCAGATCACGTCCATGATGGAAGGCGTGGTCAAGCGTGGTACGGCGACAAGTGTTAAAGCTGTTGGCCGTCCTGTTGCTGGTAAAACTGGTACCACCAATGATGAGCGTGATGCATGGTTCGTTGGCTTTACGCCAGAACTGACTGTAGGTGTGTTCGTTGGATATGATACTCCGCGCAAAATGGGCCGCGGTGCGACTGGTGGTCAGGTTGCTGCGCCAATTTTCACGGCCTTCATGAAAGATGCTCTGAAGGATGCGCCTCCATTGGAGTTCCGTGTTCCAAGCGGATTGCGCCTGGTATCTATCAACCGCCGTACTGGTCTGCGGGCCGGTGCCGGAGCTCCTGGTACTATTCTGGAATCCTTCAAGCCAGGCACATCGCCACCAGACAGTTACTCTGTCATCGGCTTCCAGGACGAGATTGGTATCCGTCAGGATCTGTCTCCGGAAGCCGGGCGCGCCGTTATGTCCGGCACAGGTGGACTTTACTAAAAACTTCATGGGCTGGTCTTGCTAACTGCATGACCAGCCCACAGTTTCTGTGGTCTGGCTGATTGCGGAAATCGTTTGCTGCGATTATGTTCGCACCCGACGCAGTGTTATTGACTGCACAGTTGTTTTTCAAAAAAGTGAGGTATCCGATGCGCGCCGAAATGGAGGCCATCGTCGACGAAATCAAGCAGGCCATAAGCCTGCTGAGGAGGCATCTTTGACTGGGACACTGCACTTGTCCGTCTAGATGAACTCAATGCACTTTCTGAAGATCCAAATCTTTGGAATGACCCGACGAATGCGCAAAAACTGATGCGTGAACGTCAGCAGCTGGATGACAGCATTGGCGGTGTTCGCAAGCTTGAGCAGGATCTCGTTGACAATCAGGAACTGATTGAGATGGGCGAGATGGAAGATGATCAGTCCGTTGTTGACGAGGCTGAAGCTGCTTTGAAAGCTATGCTGGAACAGGTCAATAAGCTGCAGTTGCAGTCCTTGCTTTCTGGTGAAGCCGACGGAAATGATACGTATATCGAGATCAATTCCGGTGCGGGCGGTACTGAAAGTCAGGACTGGGCCAGCATGCTTCTGCGCATGTATCGCCGTTGGGGTGAGCAGCACGGCTATAAGGTCGAGCTGATGGAATACAATGACGGCGAAGAAGCGGGCATCAAGTCTGCAACTTTGCTTGTTAAAGGTGAGAATGCTTACGGCTGGATGAAGACCGAAGCGGGCGTTCACCGTCTTGTTCGCATCTCGCCATATGACTCCAATGCACGTCGTCATACGTCCTTTGCGTCCGTCTGGGTTTATCCGGTTATTGATGACAGCATCAATATCGAGATCAACGAAAGCGATTGCCGCATTGATACCTATCGTGCCTCTGGTGCTGGTGGTCAGCACGTGAACACGACTGACTCTGCTGTTCGTATTACGCACAATCCAACAGGTATTGTAGTTCAGTGTCAGAGTGAGCGTTCACAGCATAAAAACCGCGCAACTGCGTGGGACATGCTTCGTGCGCGTCTTTATGAAGCTGAGTTGCAGCGCCGTGAAGATCAGGCGAGCAAGGATGCTGCTTCCAAGACTGATATCGGGTGGGGGCATCAGATCCGCTCTTATGTTCTGCAGCCATATCAGCTTGTGAAGGACCTGCGGACTGGCGTGGAAAGCACTGCGCCTTCTGACGTTCTGGATGGCGATCTGGATAAATTCATGGAAGCAACGCTGGCGCACCGTGCATTCGGCAACGCGCCTGCCGCGGTTGAAGATCTCGACTAAGCCTTATCTTCTGTAATGAATTAGAAAAGCCCCGGAACTCAGTTTCGGGGCTTTTTGTGTTGCGAATGGTCTTAAGGCAGATTGAGTGCTATTTTGGTTTGTTTTTTGGGTTTGAAAATCGCAGCTAGCCTGTTGCCGGTGCGGATGAAGCGCATTGGGTTGACTGGCTTACCGTTGAGGCGCACCTCGTAGTGGAGGTGAGGGCCTGTTGAGCGGCCCGTATTGCCGACAGTCCCGATGACATCGCCCATATTGATGCGTTGCCCTTCGCTAACGAGTAGCTTGTGCATGTGGGCGTAGCGGGTGACGAGACCATTGTCGTGTACGATTTCTACGGAAAGGCCATAGCCGCCGTTGTATCGTGAGAGTGAGACAATGCCGGTGCCGGTTGCTTTGACTGAGGTTCCGCGAGGTGCTTTGAAATCCAGACCAGTGTGGATCGCAGGTTTGCCGAGGAACGGGTCTGTTCGGGCT
>NZ_LCWX01000075.1:20577-34952 GCF_001431305.1 Pseudovibrio sp. POLY-S9 | reverse complement strand
CCGTACGCACTGGAGATGTTGAAGCTGGAGAGTGGGCGGCCAAATGGCAGAGCATCCACTTTGGTATTTAATTCTATGCGTTGTTCAATGATCCGGCGCGCTGCAATCATACTGCTGTCCAAATCCGCAGACCCAATGTCCTGATAGATGCCGCCAGCAGATGAACTTGGGGTGACAAAGACAGGCTGTGCAACTCCGGCTTTCTTAAGCAGCGTGTTTGCACGTTTAATGTCATCCATAGCTGCTTGAGTGTAAGCAGTGAGCAAGAGTTGCCCTTGCGCTTGCTTTGCATAGAAGTCTTTGTGAGGGGCAGCTGGCTGTGGGGCGGTGGACTGCTTGCCTGACAGTGTTCTCAGAATATCGAGTGGAGCACCGCTTTTTTGTGATGCAAACGATAGTTTGTGGGTGTTGGTCGCGCCGACGTCTCTTTGAAGAGGTTTGCGCTTTGGAGAGGGCGGGATAGCGGAGAGGACAAGGTTTGATTGCTCCGCCAGCGTAACCAGTGCTTCAATTTCCTGAAACTGCCGCAATAGCTGCGCTTGCTGCTTGCGAGCGGGAGCATTTAGACCTGATGTGTCCTGATCCAACCGTCCGCGCATCTCACCGAGCTGAAATTTGAGATCCCGAATTTCGCTTTCATAGTTTTCACGGAGCGCCAATTCTCTGGATAATGTTGAATTAAGCCGCATCTCGCTGAGAGACTGTTGAAAGCTGCTTGCCAAAACTGCGGAGACGACTGCCGTTGCTGCAAGACCGGAAATCCAATAAGCCATCGGAGGAATTACGCGCAGCTCAGATGTGATGCGCGAAAGCCACATTGGGCCATCCAATTTCAATTGGTTGTAATTGTTAGAAAACTCACTGCACCTGGAAAGCTTCATCGGATGACCACTTGCTCAGTTTGCCTACTGGAAATGATTTGTTAAATTCAATTAAAGTTAGTTATGGTTAATAAAGTCTAAGTGCAGTGTATCATTGGGTCAATTTGATGAGCGATCGATAGAAGCCCGGAGTGAGACCTGCTTCAGATCTTGCTCTGTCATTAAACGGGGGCTTCAGTGGTCCTTTAAAATGTTGTTTTACGAGCTGTTGAAAACGTGGCTCAGGGCGTACACGGTGTCTGTCACACATGAAGCGGAACCATTTCGCTCCATAGGCAACATGCCCTTTTTCATCGTGATAGATCACATGCAACACACTGGCAGTGTCTTTATCGCCAGTTGCGTTAGCCTTCTCGATCATGGATGGGGTGATGTCGAGGCCTCTGGCTTCGAGCACGAGTGGAATAATTGCCAAACGTGCAATCAGGTCCTTGCCGGTTGACTGGGCTGCTTGCCAGAGACCGTCATGGGCTGGCAGATCGCCATAGGCATGCCCAAGTTTTGCAAGGCGCTCTTGAATGAGTGTGAAATGTTTTGCCTCTTCCAACCCAACGCGGACAAAGTCGTCATAGTAGGAGCGCGGCATGGGCACATGGGTAAAGCGGCCGATCAGGTCCCAGGTGAGATCTATGGCATTGAGTTCGATGTGTGCCAGAGAATGGAGCAGGGCGATCTTGCCGTTTTTCCCTCCAACTGCGCGTTTGGGCATGTCTCGTGGTGGAAGAAGCTCAGGTTTTGCTGGGCGACCAGGGCGGTCCGGCATGGGCCTTTCACCTGTGCCACGGGAAATGGACAGGGCGCCTTTGAACCATTGATTTGCGACGTAGTAGGCAAGCGCGACCTTCATATCCAATTCAGGTGTTTCGAGGATTTGGCGGGCGCCGTCTCTAAGAGACTTTACGCAGGTGTTTTCAGGGAGTGTGAGATGCGCTTGCCCTGCAAACGCATCCGCATCATTGTTGCCCGGAAGTTTTGGCATTCTTTACTGGCTCAGACCTTGTAATTCTTCCAAGACCTTTTCGACGTGGCCGGGAACGCGGACCTTACGCCAAATCTTGGCAATCTTGCCTTCTTTATCAACGAGAAATGTGGAGCGTTCAACGCCCATGTACTTCTTTCCGTACATGTTTTTTTCCACCCAGACCCCGTAGGCCTGACAAACTTCTTTCTCGATATCTGCCCCAAGTGTGACGTTAAGTCCGTGTTTCGCCTTAAACTTGTCATGCTTTAGTGGTGTATCGGGCGAAATGCCGATGATAACAGCATTGTGTTTTTCAAACTCAGCCGCATTTTCGGTAAAGGCAATTGCTTCTTTTGTGCAGCCTGGTGTGTCATCTTTTGGATAAAAATAAACGACGACCGACTGGCCAGTTTGTTCTGATAGAGTGAATTGTCCTTGCGAATCTGTGGCTAAGGTAAAATCCGGTGCCAGCATGCTTTCCTGCGGTAAGGAAGGTGTCGCATCTTTCGTATCAGGCATTCTTTATTTGCTCCTGGGGTGCCATTTGGTCTCTTGGGACGCCGTTTTTTTGAGTATGGTGTAGATAAGCAATTAATCTTGCAGAGCACCTGTGATCACGCGATGCTATCGCAGGTTACGATTCGGTCAAAATCGAACGTACCACTAAAACAGGGAATGAGATTCTGGCTGTTGATGTTGGGAATACAGCAGAGCTTGAGAGCTCTCCTGTTACACGTCGTTTAAAGCGACGCGTAATATGGGGTGTTGTTTGCGTTTTTCTATTTATAGCGTTTGGTTTTGGCGGTTACCGGGTGATGAGTGGCCCGTTTTCTGTTCCCTATCTCGTGGATTGGGCAATCAAACAGTTTGAGAGCAAAGCGCTAAACGTTACCGTTGGTAGTGCGCAGTTTGATCTGTTTGGTGAAAACGGCAGCCGTATTCTCCTGGAAGATTCTCTTATTCGCGTCAAAGGTCGCACTGCTGCGACTGTGTTGCTCCCACGAGCCGAAATCGGCATCAATCTGTCAGGGCTGCTGACCGGTGATCTGGAAATCACCAGTGTCGCGCTGGAACGGCCTTCTGCAACGATCAAACTGGCGAGTGGGTCAGAACCTTTGCCTCGGGTGCAAAACCGCGTGGTGGCGATCGACAAGTTTAGTGTGATTGCTGTTGAGGAGCTCAAGCGCTGGCACCTTGAGAAAGTTGCTATTGAGTACGGTCGACTGGTGATCAACGCGCAGGGTGAAGAGTTTGTCGCTGATGGTATTGATGCAAATGCCGTGCTGCTGGATGATCTTTCCTTTGCAGTAAATGCTAAGATCGTGGGTCGTGAAGGGGACTGGTCATGGGATCTGAAGCGCACTGTTACACCTGAAACTGGTGCGAGAAACATTTCCGTCAATCTGCGTGATGCCTCGCTGCGAGATTTATTGCCAACACACAGTTTTGCTCGTGATGACAAGCTGGCGAATACGCGTCTGTTTGTTGAAGCGAATGCTGAACTATGGGCGACTGGAGAGTTTGTTGGTGCGGATATGAATGTTCGTACCTCTCCAATCTTCATTCGTACTGCTCCAGATAATTCTATCACCGTCGACGAAGCATTCCTGGATCTCAATTTGCAGCGCGATAATCCCGATATTATCATCGGACGATCTTATCTGCGCCGTAAAAACACACGCGTTGTGTTTGGTGGGGTTGTGCAGCCACCTGTAACTGAAGGCGCTGAGTGGAACTATTCGCTTGGTTCCCGAGAGATCGTATTGGCGCCTGCTGATGTAAAGTCGCCGCCGCTGCTGTTCCCTGATGCTTATGCATCTGGCACGTTTGATCCGACGAACTCCCTGATTTCTATTGAACGAGCTCGTGCTGTCGGGCTTGATGCTGACATTAATGTTGCGGGATCGTTCTACTACGGGAAACCGGGACCGTCCCTTGCGCTATCCGTTTACAGCCCAAGCCTGAGCTTTGGCGAAGTGTTGCAGGTTTGGCCGACAGTTACAGCACCAAAAACCCGAAACTGGTTGATTGATCACCTCGGCCCTGGCCGGGTTGATAACATTGCCTTGGATCTGGCGCTTGGGCCAGAAGCCTTTGATGGCGACCGGAGTACGCCTGCATGGCAGGGAGACGGCCTAACAGCATCCTTTGATGTGATTGATGGCTCAGTCAAAGCACTCAAAACTCTGCCTGTGGTGAGGGATCTCACCGGGACCGGCAAGATCGAGAATGAAGATTTTTCGATCTCCGGCAGCAATGGTCATTTCCGTATGCAAGACGGGAACATCGTTAAGGTGCCAGAGGTTCAGTTTGCGATCAAAAACATCGCAACACCAGGCGCTCTGCCTGCTGAACTGTCTGTGCTACTGACGGGGCGCGCCGATGATTTGGGTGTGCTAGCTGACGCTGAACCTATAAATGCGTTAGAGGGTTTCAGTGTCGTGCCAGCAGACCTTTCTGGCATGGGTGAAGTCCGTGTTGAAGCCTCGTTCCCTCTCCTCAAGAATCTCAAGGTTAAGGATGTTGAGTGGCGGGCCAATCTGGATCTGAAGGACTTCAGCAGTAAAGCGAAAATCTCAGGCCAGACCATTGAAAATGCAAACCTGATCGTTCAGGCGGATACAAAGCAAACCCAGATTTCCGGCAAGGGGAAGCTGAATGGCTTCCAGTCTGAGATTGATTTGAGCACCAGCCGCGATGGCAGTGGAGCTGAAGACCGTCAGGGCGTGACGTTTGTTGCCAATGCCAAGGATCTGACAGACTACGGTGTTGATCTTCAGGGCTATGTCAAAGGCTCTGTGAAAGTCAGCTATGAAGACAGCGGCGGCGCGCAGGTGTTTGAACTGGACCTTTCAAAAGCTGCCATCAACGTTCGCGAGGTTGGCTGGAGCAAAGCGTCCGGTGTACGTGCAACCGCAAGGTTCCGTGTGACAAAAAATGGCAATGCCAGAACGCTCCATAACTTCTCATTCCTGTCTGAAGGTGTTGAAGTTCGTGGCAATCTGAAAATTGATGGCAATGGAAAGCTGGCGCTTGCCGACTTCTCCGCGTTCAATCTGCGCCCCAATGACAAAGCCAAGATGACCATTCGTCCACGCCGTGGTGGTGGGTATCAGGTTGTCATGAATGCGGATCGGTTTGATGGCCGTGCCCTGTTGGATTCGTTTGGGGCAGATAATGCAGCTGCTTCGGCAAAGCGCAAAAGAGATGTGATTGCGGTTGACCTGACATTCAGGCGCCTGATCGGTTTCAGAGGTGTACAGGCTCAGAATGTGCGGATTGATGGGCTCTTCCGCGGGGTAAGCGCTGTTAATCTTGCGGTTTCGGGCGCAACTTCAAGCCGTGGTCAGTTCAATTTCACTGTTGGCGGTGAGGGGAAGCATCGCTTTGCAAAAGGTAAGCTGAACAATGCCGGTGAGTTCTTACGGTTTATGGATCTGTTCCCTCGTATGCGCGGTGGTAACGGGCGTTTGGATATCCAGATGCCGACTGATACCAACTGGGCTGGTCAGCTGACTGTAAATGATTTTTCCATCACCGAAGATCCTGCGATTAAAGCGCTGAAAGGGATCGAGCCGAAGGAGATTCGCGGAACGCGGAACAGTGAAGTGTATTCTGCTGCAGTGAATTCTGGTGAGGCGTCTTTCCAAAAGATGCGCATGCAGTTTTCGCGCAGAGGAGATATTCTGAATGTTTCCAAGGGAACGTTGAGCGGTGCTATTATTGGCGGGACCTTCAGCGGGAATGCCAATCTGAAGAGCCGTCAGCTGGATATGGCTGGCACGTTTGTTCCTGCCTATGCCTTGAACAACCTGTTTGCGAAACTGCCGGTGATTGGTCTCATCCTGGGCGGAGGTTCTTCTGATGAAGGGCTGTTTGGAGTGACCTATAAGCTGGATGGCACCTTTGAGAAGCCCAAGTTCCAGGTCAACCCGGTCTCTGCAATTGCGCCGGGTGTGTTCCGCCGTATCTTTGAATTTAAGTAGAGATCACAGGGAGGTAGGCTGCAAAGCGCATGCAAACGTAATCTGCTTCCCAGCCTTTGCTTCTCGAATAAAGTAGCGGTTTGAGATGCTTGATTGTCTCTTTGTAAAATCGCTTCTTATGGGTTTCGC
The DNA here is from genome assembly GCF_001431305.1 of Pseudovibrio sp. POLY-S9. Taxonomy (NCBI): domain Bacteria; kingdom Pseudomonadati; phylum Pseudomonadota; class Alphaproteobacteria; order Hyphomicrobiales; family Stappiaceae; genus Pseudovibrio; species Pseudovibrio sp. POLY-S9. Next base: position 28,995 of record NZ_LCWX01000075.1, on the reverse strand, counting down.
TCAGCTGCTCTGTGAGGCTGCTGGTAAAGAGTTGCAGCCATCCCTTCATTCCTGTTTCCAGCGGTGTCCTGCGTTCGATTTCTGTATGATAGGTGACTGAGAAGCCTGCTTCTTTCAGCGCGCGCATATACGTTTCGGGTGGTGGGAAAATCCAGGGGCTCTTGTAGGGGCCAAAAGCAGGGTTTTCGGCGAACACGTTCTCCATTGCAGACCGGATGATGCGGCAGTTTCGATCGCATCCCATTTCACCAACAAACCGACCTCCCGGTTTAAGAGCTTTCACAACACCGCGGATGACGCCCTTGTAATCCTGCATCCAATGAAGGGCTGCGTTGGAGAAAACTGCGTTGAACACCTTGTCAAAATTGAGGTTTTCAGCAGGTATGAGGCAGGTCTTGATACCTTTCTCATTCGCTTGCAGGAGCATGTCTTCTGCTGTGTCGACACCGGTTACGATTGCACCTCGGTTTCGAATTTCCTGGGCCAGCGTGCCTTCACCGCATCCCAGGTCCAAAATGCTTTCTCCGGGCTGCACAGCGAGCAACTCAAGTGCGTCTTGCCCAAAGTCTGCGACATAGGCTGCGTGCTTCAAGTATTGTTGTGCGTTCCAATCCTGCATCGCCATGGGGGCTGCTCCTGAATACAAGGGCAGCAGTTTAGGCTATCAGGGCTAGCTCAAGGTGCAGTTGACTGGCTGCAATTGCATAAACTTGCAGTGTTTTGCAGGCAAAGAAAAAGCCGGGAGCAAGACCCGGCTTTGTCAAAGATATTGTGTTTAGTCAGACTGTTAGACTGGCTTTACAAGAACGTGTTTTTTCTTGCCAAGGGAAAGTTTGATCACGCCATCATCAGTCAGATCAGCGTCAGTGATAGAGCGGTTGTGATCCTGTTCCGCCTTATCGTTGATGCGGACAGCACCGCCTTTGATGTTGCGACGGACTTCTCCGTTGGAAGAGCAAAGACCAGCGGTTACGAAAGCGTTGAGGATGCCGAGGCCTTCTTTCAGCTCTGTAGCAGCAATCTCGATGGTTGGCAGACCAGCGGCATTGGCACCTTCTTCAAACGCCTTACGAGCTGTCTCAGCAGCTTTGTCAGCCTCGATACGGCCATGGAGCAGGGCGGTTGCTTCGGTTGCCAGAACCTTTTTAGCTTCGTTGATCTCAGCACCTTCCATTCCCGCCAGACGTTTGATCTCGTCCATTGGCAGAATGGTGAAGAGTTTCAGGAACTTCTCGACGTCAGCATCTTCGGTGTTGCGCCAGAACTGCCAGTAATCGTAGGGGCTGAGTATGTCTGCGTTGAGCCATACTGCGCCTGCTGCGGTTTTGCCCATCTTGGCACCGGATGCTGTGGTGAGCAGCGGGGTGGTGAGGGCGAAGAGTTCTTTGTCTGCAAGACGGCGACCAAGGTCTACGCCAGAGAGGATGTTGCTCCACTGATCAGAGCCGCCCATCTGTAGGCGGCAGTCTGTGCGGCGATGGATTTCGAGGTAATCGTAGCCCTGCAGGAGCATGTAGTTGAACTCGAGGAACGACAGGTGCTGCTCGCGTTCCAGACGCAGGCGTACGCTGTCGCGCTGGATCATCTGGTTGACGGAGAAGTAGCGGCCAACATCACGCAGGAAGTCCATGTAGTTGAGTTTGAGCAGCCAGTCGGCGTTGTCCATCATCATTGCATCAGATGGGCCATCACCGAATTGCAAAAACTTTTCAAAGACTTGTTTGATGCCGTTTTTGTTGCCTTCGATGTCCTCATCGGTCAGCACTTTGCGGCTTTCGTCTTTGCCAGTCGGGTCGCCAACGCGTGTTGTGCCGCTGCCCATGAGGGTAATCGGACGGTGGCCGGTCTTCTGGAACCAATGCAGCATCATGATTTGTACAAGGGAGCCAACGTGCAGGCTGGAGGCTGTACAATCAAAGCCAATATATGCGGTTACGGTCTCTTTTGCGCAAAGTTCGTCCAGACCTTCGGCGTTAGAGAGTTGGTGCAGGAAGCCGCGTTCTTCCATTGTCCGCATAAATTCGGATTTATATGAGCTCATTGGTCAAGCCTGTTCAATTTACTGAGTATTTCCAAGTTGAAAGGTCTATACCTGAGTTTTCAGCGGGATTCACTCGTTTTTTCTGGCAAGGCCCAAAAGCTGTGTTGGGGATTTGAGATTGTGCGGAGAATTTGGTGCTGAGGTGTGCTGAGTGGTATCTCCGCAACGCAGGTGTGTTTCCTCTCTTTTCTGTTCAGAGCGGAATGCGGCCAAATTTCAATAGGTTGCCGTGAGGGTCGTGGATGTAAAACTCTTCCATATCCCAGGGGCGTCTAGTGAGTGGCGTGAAGCGGGGTTCGCTCTTGCCGTCCTCTGGAAGGCCGAGTTTGCGAAATTCTTCGTGAAGATCGACGATGGGCCCTCCACGGAAATAAACGCTGCTGTTGTTGCACAGGTGCTTTTCTGTGGTGAGCCAGAAGTGGATTTCTAAAGTGTCCCTGCGCAGAATCAGAAAGTCGGCCTGTTCGTAAACGACGTTGGAAAAGCCGAGCTTGTCTGCGTAAAACGCTTTTGTTTCCTGAATGTTGAGGGAAGGAAGTGTGGGGAGAAGCTCAATTGTGTCGGCTGCTGCAGTCATTGTTTTCTCTAAAATATGAATGTAATTTGTATATTTTAGAGGGTGCGGACTACATTGCAATGGCCAAAAGAAAACCCCGCGTCCTTCTCGAAGGTCTAAACGGGGTTTTGCTTTTATAGTCGGATCGCCGCGATTTACCGTTTCAAGGCTATATGCTGGGGCGTTTGATATGATTTCCGCCCGTGTACGTCCGGGTTCGATCCGTGCTTACCGTCTGATGACGCTCGGTCGCTCAGGCCGTTTTGTAGTCTTGCTATATTGTAGCATCTTGCAGAGGGTCTTCATAAGTACCGAATTGCCTTCATAAAAACCGTACAACATGCAGGTCCGGTGGAGTCATTGGCTCTCCTTTTGTTGACCTGTACATAACTTAGGAACGCTTGGGTTTTCTTTCAAGGGATGGGGGAGAAAATAGTTAGTGTTGCCTTAGTGAAGACACTCCATTTTTCCAAAAAAGCGCAAAAAAGAAGGCGATCCGGGAGGATCGCCTTTGAAGAGTATGCGGGTCTAATCAGCACGGTCAGATACTGATAACCTCATTGCACTTAAACGCAGTTTCGTGACGTGGTGATGACATATCCTCGTTGCGCTCTAATGTGCGTTGGTTTGCGTTCTTTCGTGTTTTCTTGCGTTGCTGTGTAGAGGCGCTGTGTTGCGCGTAAAGCCATTGTTTACTGTCGCGATCCACTGGTCGATGAAAAAATCTAAACTAGCGCCTTCAAGGCTGCTGCGAGTTGGGTCGCGCCGTCCTTGCTGATTTTTGTATCGAGTTTTTCTTCCAGCTTGCGCTCATAGGTTTGCCACATCTGGGTGCGGAGGTCTTTTCCCTTTGAGGTGATGAAGAGGGTCTTGCCGCGCTTGTCCTTGAGGGCGGGTTTGCTCTCGACCAGCTGAGCCTTGGCGAGCGACTGGATAACACGTGAGAGGTTGGCCTGCTGGAAGAGGACACGTTGCTCCAGCTCGAATTGCCTCAAGCCATCGGGTGCATTCTCCAGTTCCCAGAGGATGTCATACCAGGAGAGAGGGGGGAAACGCTCTGCTTTGAAGGCGCCTTCGATATCGGTGTAGATGGTCTTTTGCACTCGGTTGAGAGCGATCCAGAGAGAAACTGACTCTTTGCTGACAGACATCACATCCTCGTTATTTGCGCATTCCGCTCTTGAAAATGGTTTTCAATCATTTAGATGTATATACATGCATATACATTAATATAATAAAAATCAACAGGTTAATGGATATGTATTTGCAGAAAGCTGCAGTTTTTATGTGACAAACAGGGATATGAGGTAGGAAAAGCATGAAGCATTTCACGAAATTCGCCGTTGTTGCGGCGTCGCTTGCATTCACAGCGTCAGCGCAGGCTGCGAGCTACAAGTTTGATCCGACCCATACCGAGGTTCGGTTTTACTACAATCATGCGGGACTGACAGAACAATCTGGTGAGTGGAAGGTTGTTGGCGGGGAAGTGGAGTTTGATCCGGCAAAGATTGAAGAAACGAAAGTCAGTGTGACCATTGATCCGGCAAGCGTGGATACGGGTGTTGAGCCGCTGGATGAGCATCTGAAAGGCTCTGACTTCTTTGACGCGGAGAAATTCCCTGAGATCACGTTCGTTTCCACATCCGTCAAGCAAACCGGGGCAACTGCTGTGACATTGGTGGGGGACCTGACCATCAGGGACCAAAAGCATCCGGTGGAACTGGACTTTCAGCTCAAGCACAATGGCCCGCATCCGCTGGGAAGCTACTTTGATTACTATCAGGGGCAGTGGATCGGTGTAGAGGGTAAGGGAGCGATTTTGCGCAGTGACTTTGGTGTTGGTAAGTTTGCGCCATTGACCAGCGATCGGGTGCGTCTTGAGATCTCTGCGGAGATGAGAGAGGGCGGCTGGTAAGCTCTCTGCTTTGCTGATGCAGGTTTGTATCGCCAGATGAGATCCGGGTGATGGAAAAAGCAAAACCCCGACTGAGACCAGCCGGGGTTTTATTGTGCCTAGATGAGAGGACTGCTTTTGAAAGGCGTATCCTGATTTGAGCCGAAGCTCGTCTTATGGATACGCCATAGGTGCATTGGAGTTAAAGCAGTCCCTTCATAACTTAGACGGAGTAGTACATGTCGAACTCAACTGGGTGAGGGGTCATGTCTGTGCGCATGACTTCTTCCATCTTCAGCTCGATGTATGCGTCGATCTGATCGTCATCGAATACGCCGCCTGCTTTGAGGTACTCACGGTCTGCATCGAGGCATTCCAGAGCTTCACGCAGAGATGCTGCAACAGTTGGGATCTCGGAGAGTTCTTCTGCTGGCAGATCATACAGGTTCTTATCCATTGCATCGCCAGGATGGATCTTGTTCTTGATGCCATCAAGGCCAGCCATCAGCTGTGCAGCGAACGCCAGGTATGGGTTTGCGGAAGGATCCGGGAAGCGAACTTCAACGCGCTTGCCCTTTGGAGACGATGTGAATGGAATACGGCAGGATGCGGAACGGTTCTGGGAAGAGTATGCCAGAAGAACTGGAGCCTCGTAGCCCGGTACCAGACGCTTGTAGGAGTTGGTGGACGCATTGGTGAATGCGTTCAGAGATTTCGCGTGCTTCAGGATACCGCCGATGAAGTACAGAGCATTCTCGGAAAGGTCAGCATACTGGCTGCCAGCAAAGGTTGGCTTGCCGTCTTCCCATAGGGAGAAGTGGCAGTGCATGCCGGTGCCGTTGTCGCCGAAGACTGGCTTAGGCATGAAGGTCGCGGACTTGCCATAAGCGTGTGCAACTTGGTGAACCACGTACTTGTAGATCTGCATGTGGTCAGCGCAGGTTGTCAGGGTCTGGAACTGCATGCCGAGTTCGTGCTGAGCTGCTGCCACTTCGTGGTGGTGCTTTTCAACTTTAACACCCATGTCGGACATGACTGTCAGCATTTCGGAGCGGATGTCCTGCGCGCTGTCAATTGGTGGTACTGGGAAGTAGCCGCCTTTTGTGCGTGGACGGTGACCGAGGTTACCGGACTCGTACTCGCTGTCCATGTTGGATGGCAGTTCGGAACAATCCAGCTTGAAGCCGGTGTTGTATGGGTCTGCTGCAAAGCGAACGTCGTCGAAGATGAAGAATTCAGCTTCCGGGCCAACGAATACGGTGTCGCCAGCGCCACATGCTTTCACATAGGCTTCAGCGCGCTTAGCAGTCATGCGTGGGTCACGGTTGTAACCTTCGCCTGTGCGTGGGTCGAGAACGTCACAGAAGATGGACATAGTGGACTGCGCGAAGAATGGGTCGATATGAGCTGTTTCCGGATCTGGCATCAGCATCATGTCGGATTCGTTGATTGCTTTCCAACCACCGATAGAAGAACCGTCAAATGCGACGCCCTCTGCGAACATGTCTTCGTTCACCTGGGAGATATCCATGGTGACGTGCTGCAGCTTGCCGCGCGGATCAGAAAAACGAAGATCTACGAACTTTACGTCTTTTTCCTGGATTTCTTTCAAGACATCAGCGGAGGTTGTCATAACTTCCTATTCCTCTTATTAAAATCGCCAGTGGCGCAGTGTTGTAAACTGGAAGACCAAGCGTGTGGGATCGTCGCCCCTAACTCATTCAGTCCTCGTGATTTCCTAGTGAAACTCTGGGTTAAACAGCGTCTTCGCCCGTCTCTCCCGTACGAATACGGATTGCTTCTTCGATGCTGGAGACAAAAATCTTGCCATCACCAATGCGGCCAGTCTGTGCGGCGTCGCGAATGGCTTCTACAGCTTTTTCTACAAGATCATCGTTGAGTACGATTTCCACCTTAACCTTTGGCAGGAAGTCCACCACGTACTCGGCGCCACGATAGAGTTCTGTATGACCCTTCTGGCGGCCAAATCCTTTTGCTTCGGTAACGGTGATCCCCTGAAGACCAACCTCCTGAAGTGCTTCTTTCACTTCATCCAGTTTGAACGGCTTAATGATCGCCTCAATTTTCTTCATGGTCTTCACACTCTCAGTTCGTCTTGTATCTGCGTGCGCTGCTGATCTGGCATGCTCTTAAAAATGATCAGCGCGTGTGCAGAAAGTTCGCGATTCAAAACTTACGGAAATATGAATGCAGAAACCGTGCCAGTTTTGAAATTTTCTTAAAAAGCCGCGAAAGCGGGCAGTTTGCTCCCTTAATAATAATGGGAAACTGCATCTGAAATATATCTGGTGCACAAACACTGCGCATAATGGTTAAAAAATAGGCAGTGTACCTTTTGTTCATCTCGCCTGAAACTAGGAGTTGGTTCCTTATGCAAGGCAGGGTTATGGTTGGTCGTGAAAAAGCTGTTGCAGATTTTGCGCGTTCCTATGGAAGCTGACAGTCAGTTTTTGGCATGCGCTTGAAGGAGCGAGTGATGAGGTTGGTTTCTCTCGACCATGTCGTGCTTACCGTTCATGATGTTGAACGTACCAGTCGTTTTTATCAGGATGTACTGGGTTTGGAGGAGATCATATTCGGAGGCGGGCGGCGGGCCCTGCATTTTGGGCAGCAGAAGATCAACCTTCAGCCCATCGATGTGGATCATACTCCGATCGCGCAGGAACAGGTGCCGGGGACCGCAGATCTTTGCTTTTTGGTTGAGAGTTTGGATTCGGCCATTGCGCGGTTGAGTGCTGCCGCCGTGACGATTGTGGAGGGGCCTGTGTTCCGCACAGGTGCCAGTTCGCCGATCCTGTCTGTTTACATTCGCGACCCTGACGGCAACCTGATTGAGCTTTCCCAGCCTCAGGATGTGGTGATTGCCAGTGATGAGCGGGAGACTGCCAGGAATGCGAAGAAGAAGCCGCCAAAGTCCAATCGGTAGGTGTGTGGATTAGCTCTGATCGTATGAAGCTAGCTTTTATCCTATGCAGATTTGGAGCTGTTTTGCTGCATGATGAAGTCGAGGACTTTTTTCGCCTCTTCTGGTTGCAGGAGCGGATCCTGTAAAAACTGGCTTTGCTGCATGTCGTCAAGACTGCTTCTCTTCTTCGGATCGATCTGCATGGAATTGTTGACGAAGCGGGCGTACGCAGACTCGTAACTCTCGTTGTAATAACCAGGCTCTCCAGCCAGATCAGGATCATCTGTTGGCGTGAGGGCTTTCTCGGGCTGGTTTCTTCGCCGGTTTGAGATTTTGAGTTGCTCAGTTTGCGCACAACATGGAGAGCGAACGCATAAGGGCTGTCGCAATCCGGCGCGCCCAGAAGATTGGCTTCACCTTCACCTCCGCCATATACCATCTGGCCAATGGCATAACCGTCCTGTTTATCGTCCAGGCGGTCACGATCCTCTGCGTCTTTGAAGGCGGCGGCGATGGCTTCCGGGCTGGAATACTCCGGAGTGCCGAAGTCCAGTGGATCTTCTCCAATAGTGCCTGCAAAACCAAAATCAGCGATCTTGAGGGATTGGCTGTTCTTATCGAACAGGATGTTGCCTCCTTTGATGTCGTTGTGACTGATGCCTGCCGCGTTGACATGCTTCAGACCGTCAATCGCTTCATTCGCCATGAACTGTAAGGCGCCCCAATATTGTGAGTGACTGAGCTTGTTCTCTTGGAGGAGTTCTTCGGCCCCTTCGAAAAGGTCACCTGCTTCACAGCCTTCCACATATTCCATAGCAAGGCCGGTTTCACCGTCGATCTCGTGTATTCCGTAGCACTGTACAACGTTCTTGTGCGGGCCTGCGGCCATCAGCTTCCCGTAGATCTGAGCTTCTTTTTGCAGGGCGTCTTTGCCTTTTTGTGACCGTGCGGTCTTGAACGCAATGGACTTTCCGCTTTTCTCGTCCGTGTACAAACTCACT
>NZ_LCWX01000075.1:15830-20480 GCF_001431305.1 Pseudovibrio sp. POLY-S9 | reverse complement strand
TCCCCGAAAGATCCAGCCCCCAGTCGTTTGGCGCGTTTGAGATTGTCGGAGGGGAGAGCCATTGTTGCTGGTGCTTCCGTGCTCTCGTCCTCCTCGGAGAGGCTTGGCTCATTGACACTGCTGACTGTGAACCTATTGACGGGTGGGGCTGCAGTGACTGGTGGTTGCTCCAACTCATCTTCTGAGGAGCTGTCCTCGTCCACACTGCTGACTTCAAACCGGCTTGCAGCGGGCTGTGGTTGTTCCGGCTCTGTGTCGCTCTCTTCATCCTCGGAGCGGCTTGGCTCGTCGACACTGCTGACTGTGAACCTGTTGGTGGGCGACGCTGTGGGTGTTGGTGATTGCTCCAGTTCATCTTCTGAGGGGCTGTCCTCGTCCACATTGCTGACTTCAAACCGGCTTGCGGCGGGCTGTGGTTGTTCCGGCTCTGTGTCGCTCTCTTCATCCTCGGAGAAGCTCGGTTCGCTGACGCTGCTGACCGTGAACCTGTTGACGGGTGGGACTGCGGTGACTGGTGGTTGCTCCAGCTCGTCATCGCTCTCCTCGTCTTCTGAGGAGCTGATTTCTTCGACGTTACTGACGGTGAACCGGCTGCTGGCGGCTATGTGTGGATGGTCGAAATCGGGTTCTGTCTGTCCGTCTTCTGCCGAACTTTCACTCAGGCCCAGCAGGGTTATGACATTGTCTGCCCACGCGCTGATCTGGGCATCCTGAGTTGATGGATCATTCGACGGGTTCTGAAGAAGGTGAGGCGACTTTGTCATATTACAGGTCTTGAGCTGTTTGCGATCGTTTGCTCACTCCACTGTAAACAGAGGCGATGTTGTTAAGGTGTATCGAAATGGAGAGATGTGATTAAAATGTCTGTGAAGGGGTACAATAAAAAAGCCGACCACGAGGCCGGCTTTCTGATGGTTATCATTGCAAGGAGCAGATCAGGTTTGTTGCATGAGAGCTGCGAGTTCTGCCTTGTGGTCTTCTTCCATCTTGGTCATGAGGCCTGAGATCACCTGACGGGCTTCGTCTGGCTGACACAAAGGGTCAGCGATGAAGTTGGTCTTCAGGAGCTCTTCTGCGGTGCCACGCACATCGATGTCCAGCAGGGTTGAGATATTGACGAACTCAACATGAGCGATTTCGCCGCCCTTGCCGAAATGGCCCGGTGTGCCTGCAACGGCTGGGTCATCGGCCTGATTGAGCGCCTGATACTCAATGGTCTCACCGCGACGCTCGATATCTCGAAGTTTGGAATGCATTGCAAAGCCAAGCGCGGCCGGCTCACCAGTATTTTGTGCACCAAATAAATTCTCGGCCTGTTCGCGTGCGCGGTAGGTCATCTGACCAACAGCAAAGGTGTCCTGCTTCTCATTGGCGCGTGGCTTGTCTCCATCTTTGTGGGGAAGAGACAAAAGAGCTTCCGGAGCTGAATGGTCCGGAGTGCCAATAGCGACAGGATCAATGCCGATTTTTGCAGCGCTGCCAAAGTCGACGATTTTAATCGCCTGACTTTCCTTGTCATAAAGGAGGTTGCCACCCTTTATGTCGCTGTGACTGATGCCTGCCTGTGCCAGATGGTGCACGCCGCTCAGAACGTCGCGCATAATGAACTGCACGGTGCCCCAGTACTGGGAATGGCTGAGCTTATTGTTTGTGTAAAGCTTTTCAGCTGTGGTGAAGAGCTTGCCTGCTTCGTAGCCTTCCACATGCTCAAGGGCGAGGCCCTGTACGCCCTGAACTTCGACGATGCCCATGCTTTTGACGATATTATCGTGAGGACCGATCTGGGCAAGTTTGCCATAGACCTGTGCTTCTTGCTGCAGGGCCTGCCAACCGGCTTCGGTGCTTGCGACTTTAAATGCGAAGGACTTGCCGTCCTGATTGACAAGATAGACTTCACCATTGGCACCAGCACCAAGGCGCCTGGCGTTTTGCTCAAGCGCGGTGCGGTCTGCTTCAAAAGGGGCGGTTGCCTCCCGCGTTACACTTTCTGAACTGGTTTGGCTCGGTGGCTTTATCCGGTTTGCGAGCGTTTCAGTTGAAGCGGTGTCGAGGGGCTTCGTATTGCTTGTTGTTGGCGGTGTTGAGCCCTTTGGGGTCTCAATAGACACGCCGCGCGCTTCCAACTTCTCTGATTTTTTTGGCGCAGAGTTTTGTTGTGCACTTACGTCGTTCTGGAGTTGGCTCTGATCAACTGGAGTATGCTTGGGAGAGTTGACGGAATGCATGGGTGAGAGACCTTTACAGGCGAATAGACGTCGTGCTCCAGTCCGGTTCTACGGCTTTGGAGGTTTGGGTGGATTTCGTTTCAGAAAGCCGTGCGCATACCTGCTCGCGAATTTGCATCAGGTTGACCAGTGTGTTCTCCAGTGCAAGGTCATCTGTGAACCGGAGTGTGGCCTGAGCATTCAGTTGCAAGTCACCAGATTGAGACAGTCCGAGGAACGCTCCGCGGAGGAGGTCCACATCCTGGTTGAGCTCCAAAGCCGCCTTCAGTGTGTTTTTATCTTCTGCAAGAAGGAGGCTGGTGCTTATATAAATGAGATCCGAGCTTTCATTGAGTTCGACCGACCAACGACTTCCGTTTGCTTCTTCAATAAGAAATAGTCCAGTATCAGGCTGGGTGGTCATACCCAGACGTCGTGCGAAAGCAGTCATTAGCTGGTCGTAGTGGGCTCGTCTCTCGTGCATGTTTTCGTAGTTTTCCCAAAGTGGTGCGCTGGTATCAACATTTACTCAGGAAGTGCCTCTTAAATCTGTGCCTTTTAGCACTAGCTTATGTTTTGTGATTTTTCGTGATCGAAAAAACGTCGCGGCAGCTGGGTAATGATGAACCAATTTCTTAGGGATAATGGGTAATAAATTTCTCAGAGCCTGACGAATAGGGAAATGGAGAGCTTTATGCATGAGTTATTGACACCATTGCAGATGAAGAAGGCAGATCGCCTGACCATCGAGGGTGGCTTTCCCGGTATTGAGTTGATGCATAATGCGGGCAAGGCTGTGTTTGAGGTGATGCGCCAGATTCTGCATCCCTATTCGCGGGTTCTTGTGTTTTGCGGCCCCGGAAACAACGGCGGAGACGGCTTTGTTGTTGCGCAGCTTGCGGACAATGAGGGCTTTAATGTTTCTGTCGGGCTGGTGTGTGACCCGGAAACTCTCGAAGGCGATGCGGAGCTTGCCTATGATGAGATGGATCTTGATTTAACCTCAATGGATAACATGCGGGCCGCGCTGGAAGAGCTGGGTGAGGACGACGTTGTTGTTGACGCCTTGTTTGGTGCGGGTCTCTCTCGTCCTTTAGATGATGAAGTTCTGGCGCTTGTGCAGCACATTAATGACAGTCCGGCGCAATGTGTCGCAGTTGATCTGCCCTCCGGTGTGAGTGGCCGCAGTGGCGCTGTGCTGGGTGAGGCTGTGCATGCAGATATGACAGTGACGTTTTTTCGTGCCAAGCCGGGGCACTACCTTTATCCGGGCCGGGGACATTGCGGGGAGATCGTTATTGAGCAGATCGGGCTGGAGGACGATGTCTTAGAGAAGATTGGGCCAACCGCCTTTTACAACTGCGACAAGATTTGGGGAGATCTTCCCGATCAGCCGGCTGTGGCAGGGCATAAATATAACAGGGGGCACACTGTTGTTGTGAGTGGTCCCAAGTTTGCCACTGGTGCAAGCCGTCTTGCGGCGCTGGGCGCACAGCGGGCGGGCAGCGGGCTTGTGACTGTAGTGGCGCGGGAGCAGGCGGCTCTGGTCCATGCAGCACATCTGACGAGTATCATGATCCGTCCGGCTGAACGTATTGCCGACTTTGAGCGTATTTTGGAAGACGAGCGGCTCAACTCCGTGGTGATCGGACCGGCAGCTGGTATTGGCCGCGAGACGCAGGAGCGGGTTGCTGAGTGTCTTTCCGGAGCGCGCGGTGTGGTTCTGGATGCGGATGCGCTTTCGTCCTTTGAGGAAAAGCCGGAGCACTTGTTTGCCTACATTGCGGATTCTGACTGCGCTGGGCGTGTTGTGCTCACACCTCATGAGGGTGAGTTCCGGCGTTTGTTCCCTGATTTGTATGATCCCACGTCCACAGATTGCAAAGTGGAGCGCACCAAGAAGGCAGCGAAACAGGCTGGTGCTGTGGTCGTGCTGAAGGGGGCGGATACGGTGATTGCAGACCCTGAGGGCCATGTGTCCATCAATGCCAGTGGCACGCCCTGGCTTGCAACAGCTGGGTCTGGTGATGTGCTGGCGGGTGTGATTGCTGGATATCTGGCGCAAGGACTTGGTGGTTATGAAGCCGCTGCGAAAGGTGTTTGGGTGCATGGCCGGGCTGCTGAGATTGCCGGAGCCGGGCTTATTGCGGAAGATCTGGTTTCGCATATTCCGGATGTGCTCACCGAGCTGGTTCAATTTTTGGGTGATTTTTAAAGCTTCCCCGCCCAAGGGATGGGTTTAGCTGCTGAGATATCTGGTGGGAATCATCAATATTTGTGATAATTAATCTACGAAACGTCATGCGTATCATTTAGTGAGACAAGCAATGCGATAGGCAGACGAGAGAAGGGGGAGGATTGCGCGTAAAACGTGTGATCGTCTTCGCCTTCAGGACGATATTACGGATATTCTTATGAGCAAGACGACACAGCACTCTGCAGCACT
>NZ_LCWX01000075.1:0-15732 GCF_001431305.1 Pseudovibrio sp. POLY-S9 | reverse complement strand
CCGCCAGATCATCGAGGCGCTGGCACCGTTTAAAGACCATGATGCTAAAATGCAGGTCTCGACGGTTTTGACATTGCTTGAAACTGCCGTTCATCAGGAGGAGGGGGTGACGATCCATCCTCATGGCCTTCAAAAGAAGATTGGTTACCAATCAGGAACTGCGACCCGCAACATCTATTACTGGTGCGAAGGGCACAAGGATGTGCGTGGCGGACATAACTATGCCCGTGTTGAGGCGGATAAAACGGATGGTCGCCGCCGGGAGTTGTATCTGACCGAAAAAGGCGCGGCTTTTATGCAGCGGGTTCTGACGCCACTTTGTGAGTGAGTGGAGTGGCTTGCTGACTGGCAATGCACGAGCCAGAAAAGAAAAAGGATGTGATGCGATCTCCTGCGTGAGAAATAAGCCCCGGATTGTCGTAATGCACAGTTTCATAGGTAGAAATGGCGTGGAAAACCGAGAACTGGGCATAAACAGCGTATTAGGTGGTTGACTTCTCTTAGGTTCCCATTTAGCTACCCCTCCAACGCGGCTGTGGCGAAATTGGTAGACGCACTAGATTTAGGTTCTAGCGGGAGACCGTGGGGGTTCGAGTCCCTCCAGCCGCACCATATCCCCGGTGATACGGTGCATAAATAAACGACCGTAGCTTATCGGAAACGGAAAAGTTGAGGGCGTTGTCGAGGTTCGGTTTATGCTCACCTTTTCGTCAGGCGGATAAGAGCTGAGGGATTTTCTCCCGAAGTGTTTTCCCCCCTTCGAAATTGGTGTTATGTTTACCGTGCTGGGACAAACCATATTGGTTTGTCGGTACGCGTCCTAAATCAAGGACGAAGCAAAGACCATGCAGGTATCAGAAACCCTGGCCGAGGGCCTAAAGCGCGAACTCAAAGTCGTTATCCCGGCGACGGATCTGGCGACCCGCCTCGATGAATATCTTAATGACATGAAGTCAAAGGTAAACATTAACGGCTTCCGTCCGGGTAAAGTTCCAGTTTCTCATCTCAAAAAAGTTCATGGCCGTCAGGCAATGGGTGAGCTGATCGGTAACCTGATCAACGAAACCACTGCTAAGACCATTGAAGAGCGCAAAGAAAAGCCAGCTCTTCAGCCAGAAATCGATCTTTCTGACGATGATGCTGAGAAAGTTTTGGCTGGTGAAGCAGATCTCGCTTACACCATCTCCTATGAAGTTCTGCCACAGTTCGACATCGTAGATTTCTCTGCGATTGAACTCGAACGCCCAATCGTTGAAATTTCTGAAGACGAAGTTGACGAGCAGGTTAAGCAGATCGCAGAAAGCAACCGTCCATTTGAAGCGCGCGAAGAAGGTGCTGCTGGTGAAGACGGTGACCGCGTTACCATGCATTACCTCGGCAAGCTTGACGGCGAGCCATTTGAAGGTGGTGAAGATGAGAACGGTCAGCTGGTTCTGGGTTCTGGTCAGTTCATTCCTGGCTTTGAAGAGCAGATCGTTGGCATGAAAATCGGTGACAAAAAAGTCATCGACGTGACCTTCCCTGAAGAATACGGCGCAGCAAACCTTGCTGGTCGCGCAGTTACCTTCGACATCGACGTTAAAGGCATTGAAGCTGCTGGCGAAGTTTCCATTGATGATGAAATGGCAACCAAGCTGGGTCTTGAATCCCTTGAGAAGCTGAAAGAAATCGTTCGTGGCCAGATTGAAAGCCAGTTCGGTGCAGCTACCCGTCAGAAAGTAAAGCGCGCTCTGCTGGACAAGCTGGACGAAGAGTACTCCTTCGAGCTGCCTGAGAAACTTCTGGAAACAGAATTTGACGGTGTCTGGAAGCAGGTTGAAGCTGACATGCAGCAGTCTGGTAAAACCTTCGAAGACGAAGAAACAACCGAAGACGAAGCTAAAGCTGAATACCGCAAGATCTCTGAGCGTCGCGTACGCCTTGGTCTGGTTCTTTCTGAAGTTGGTGAGCAGAACAAAGTTCAGGTTACCGACGAAGAAGTTCAGAAGGCTCTGTTCGACCGCGTTCGTCAGTTCCCAGGTCAGGAACAGCAGGTGTTCGAATTCTACAAGAACAACGAACAGGCTCTCGCTTCCTTGCGTGCCCCAATCTACGAAGAGAAGGTTGTGGACTACATTCTGGAACTCGCGAAAGTTTCCGACAAAGTTGTGTCTAAAGAAGAGCTGATGGCTCAGGACGAAGACGAAGCATAATTGTTGGGATTACCCAAGAATTTCGGAAAGGGGGCCTTGTGCCCCCTTTTTCTTTTTTGACATCTTGAATTTTGAGGTGGAAAGCCGAAATATCTGAAGCCGTCTTAAGTGCATAGGCCCAATGTGGTCTTTAAGCTCCCTTATAATTGGGATAAGACTATCGGGTCTTATGGAAACACTCCATAAACCTTGTGGCTTTACCTTTTGGCAAGTGCCTTTAAGACAAGGGCGACATCCCGTGGGTGGGCGTGGCGCTTTTTTCGACATAAGTTTCTTGCAGGCTTACCGGAATGCCGGATAAGTTACCGAGCTTCACGAAGCTTTCTGCATATTTAAAATGGATGACGCATGACCGATCCTGTTGAGTATTTCACGAACAGCCTGGTGCCAATGGTTGTAGAGCAAACCAACCGGGGTGAGCGGGCCTATGATATCTTCTCAAGGTTGTTGAAGGAACGTATTATCTTCCTGACCGGTCCTGTGGAAGATACTGTGGCTACACTGGTGTGTTCCCAGTTGCTTTATCTGGAAGCGGAAAACCCGAACAAAGAAATTGCACTTTATATCAATTCCCCGGGTGGTGTTGTGACCAGTGGTCTTGCTATTTATGACACTATGCAGTTTATCCGTCCGAAGATTTCAACTCTTTGTATCGGTCAGGCTGCAAGCATGGGTTCCCTGCTTTTGGCTGCTGGTGAAAAGGGTATGCGCTTTTCTTTGCCAAACAGCCGCGTCATGGTTCACCAGCCTTCCGGTGGTTTCCGCGGGCAGGCGGCAGACATTATGCTGCATGCACAGGAAATTCTGAAGCTGAAGCGTCGCCTTAATGAGATCTATGTTGATCATACGGGTCAGACTCTTGATGCTGTTGAAGAAGCGCTTGAACGTGATAACTTTATGAGTGCAGATGCGGCGAAAGAGTTCGGTCTGATTGATAACGTTATTGAAAATCGTGAGAGCTTGAACGTTATCGAACCAGCTTAAAGCCGGTTTTATAAAGTAACTCGCGCGCAAGTTTTTTTAACAGGGAATGAACTTTGCGTGCGAGGCTTAAAGGAATGTTGATTATTGCGAGCCAAATATCGCATAAGAGAATGGCTATTAGTGATTTCCAAAGCTTCCCTCTGGAAGCGGAACACAAAACGCGATAAGTCAGTAGAACGTCGCGGCGAAAGTATCGCTGTCGAACTAAGAATTCTAACAGGGGCTGTGTCCCTTGAAACGATGCGGGGTTATATCTCATGAGCAAAGCCAGCGGCAGCGACAGCAAGAATACGCTTTACTGCTCGTTTTGCGGAAAAAGCCAGCATGAGGTCCGTAAGCTGATTGCGGGTCCGACCGTATTCATCTGCGATGAGTGCGTCGAACTCTGCATGGACATTATTCGCGAAGAAAACAAATCTTCGCTTGTGAAGTCTCGTGATGGGATTCCGACACCTCAGGAAATTCGTGGTGTTCTTGATGATTACGTGATTGGTCAGGGCCGAGCCAAAAAGGTTCTGTCTGTAGCGGTTCATAACCACTACAAGCGCCTGAATCATGCTTCCAAGAACAACGATGTTGAACTTGCTAAGTCCAACATCCTTCTGGTTGGTCCTACCGGATGTGGTAAAACCCATCTGGCACAAACGCTCGCCCGAATTCTGGATGTTCCGTTTACGATGGCTGACGCAACCACGCTGACTGAAGCGGGTTACGTTGGTGAAGACGTTGAAAATATTATTCTGAAGCTGCTTCAGTCCGCAGACTACAATGTTGAGCGTGCACAGCGCGGTATTGTCTACATCGATGAGGTGGACAAAATTACCCGTAAGGCAGAAAACCCATCCATCACCCGTGACGTTTCTGGTGAAGGTGTTCAGCAGGCACTGCTGAAGATCATGGAGGGGACTGTTGCCTCTGTTCCGCCGCAAGGTGGTCGTAAGCATCCGCAGCAGGAATTCCTGCAGGTAGATACAACAAACATTTTGTTTATCTGCGGTGGTGCATTTGCTGGTCTGGACAAGATCATTTCTGACCGTGGTCGCAAAACCTCTATCGGCTTTGCTGCTTCTGTGCTTGCACCTGAAGATCGCAAGACCGGTGAGTTGTTCTCTGAGCTTGAGCCTGAAGATCTGCTGAAGTTTGGTCTTATTCCTGAGTTTGTTGGCCGTTTGCCGGTTATTGCAACTCTTGAAGATCTGGATGAAGACGCTTTGGTGTCCATCTTGAGTGAACCTAAGAATGCGCTTGTCGCGCAGTACCAGCGTTTGTTCGAAATGGAAAACGTAGAGCTGACCTTCCATGAAGACGCTCTGAAGGCAGTTGCCCGACGTGCGATTGAACGTAAGACCGGTGCTCGCGGACTGCGTTCTATTCTGGAAGCAATTCTGCTGGAAACCATGTACGAGCTTCCTGGCCTTAAGGGTGTGAAGGAAGTTGTGATTTCCGGTGAGGTGGTCGACGGCGATGCGCGTCCTTTGTACATTTACGAGGATCGTGCGGAGAATTCAGCAACCAGCGCGTAAGGCGATGGGGACTGATGAGCCAGTAGGCTTCGCTCACGGGTATTGAGTTTAATTTGGGCGGTAACTTCTTGAAAAAAGTGCCGCCCATTTTTTGTCTCATGTGTCTAGCATGATGATGCGTATGAGTGTTCTGCGTAAACGCGAACCAAGACCGGGAAGGATGGTGTTCAGCTTAAGTGTGAGGACGATCAAACGGTGTTATACGCTCCTGATAACAGGAAAAAAGCTTATAATATCAACAGATCGCTGAAAGACTTGGAAGCGGAGTGCTTGACACTTGGAGGCGGTGTCTCCACCTAATAGGTCTAGTTCGCAGCTTGGCGAATTTGTTTGTGCCCGTTTTGGGGCGAGTGAATTCGGCCCTCGAAATTCTACGAGTGCCCTAAGGGCCTTAGTCGATTTTTATGTTGCGCTTTTTCGTAGCTTTCGTTGGAAAGCTGCAATTTGAAAGGAATAGAGATGGCTGACAATGAAATGCGCCCGGAAGAAGAGACAGAAAACTCTGTTTTTCCTGTTCTCCCACTGCGCAACATCGTCGTATTCCCTCATATGATCGTGCCGCTGTTTGTAGGGCGCGAGAAATCGATCCGTGCTCTGGAAGAGGTGATGGAGTCTGACAAGCAGATTTTGCTTGCGACCCAGATGAACGAGGCGGATGACGATCCGGATACCGATCAGATTTACAAAGTCGGTACCCTTGCAACAGTTTTGCAGCTGCTGAAGCTGCCAGATAACACCGTAAAGGTTTTGGTTGAAGGTGGTGCACGTGCCGAAATCGGCAAGTTCACTGATCGCGAAGACCTTTATGAAGCAGAAGCCGTTATTCTTGATGAAGCTGGCGGTGACGAGGTTGAGGTTGAGGTCGAGGCTCTTGGCCGTTCAGTGATTTCCGAGTTCGAGAACTACGTGAAGCTGAACAAAAAGGTGTCTCCTGAGGTTCTCGGCGCTGTTAATCAGATTGACGACTTCTCGAAGCTTGCTGATACCATTGCATCCCACCTTGCTGTGAAGATCCAGGACAAGCAGGAACTGCTTGGCACTGTGGCTGTCACCGAGCGCCTTGAGAAGGTGCTGGGCATGATGGAGAGCGAGATCTCCGTTCTGCAGGTGGAAAAGCGTATCCGCTCCCGCGTGAAGCGCCAGATGGAGAAAACCCAGCGCGAGTACTATTTGAATGAGCAGATGAAGGCCATTCAGAAAGAACTCGGCGATGGTGAAGATGGCCGTGATGAGCTTGCTGAGCTGGAAGAGCGCGTTGCGAAGACGAAGCTGTCCAAGGAAGCTCGCGAGAAGGCGAATGCTGAGCTGAAGAAGCTCAAGCAGATGAGCCCGATGTCTGCGGAAGCGACTGTGGTTCGCAACTACCTTGACTGGCTGATCGGCATTCCGTGGAGCAGGAAGTCCAAGGTTAAGCATGATCTGACGCTTGCCGAGAAGGTTCTGGATACCGACCACTTTGGCCTTGAGAAGGTCAAGGAACGCATTGTGGAGTACCTTGCAGTGCAGAAGCGCGCGAATAAGCTGCGCGGCCCTATCCTGTGTCTTGTTGGCCCTCCAGGCGTTGGTAAAACGTCTCTTGGTAAATCTATCGCGAAAGCAACCGGACGTGAATTTGTACGCATGTCTCTTGGTGGCGTGCGTGATGAGGCTGAAATTCGCGGTCACCGCCGCACTTACATCGGCTCCATGCCGGGTAAAGTCATTCAGTCCATGAAGAAAGCGAAGAAGTCCAACCCGCTGTTCCTGCTCGATGAGATCGACAAGATGGGTATGGATTTCCGTGGCGATCCGTCTTCCGCTCTGCTTGAGGTTCTTGACCCAGAGCAGAACGGCAGCTTCATGGATCACTACCTCGAAGTGGAATACGACCTATCCGACGTCATGTTTGTGACCACAGCCAATACGCTGAACATTCCGGGTCCACTGATGGACCGTATGGAGGTCATCCGTATCGCTGGTTACACTGAAGATGAGAAGATCGAGATCTGCCGTCGTCACCTGTTGCCAAAGGCTGTGAAGAACCACGGTCTGAAAGACGGTGAGTTCGAAGTGTCTGATGGCGCTTTGCAGAAGACCATCCGTCTTTACACCCGTGAAGCTGGTGTGCGTAACCTTGAGCGTGAGATGAGCACTCTGGCCCGTAAGGCTGTGAAGGACATTCTGGTCAACGACAAGAAGACCATCAAAGTGGATGAAGAGCTGATTGAGGAATACCTCGGCGTGCCTCGCTTCCGCTTCGGCCAGGTTGAAGACGAAGATCAGGTTGGTGTTGTCACCGGTCTGGCATGGACTGAAGTGGGCGGCGAGTTGCTGACCATTGAAGGTGTCATGATGCCAGGTAAGGGCAAGATGACCGTAACCGGTAACCTGCGCGATGTGATGAAAGAGTCCATCTCTGCTGCTGCCTCTTACGTTCGTTCCCGTTCTGAGGACTTCGGCATTGAACCTCCGCTCTTTGAAAAGCGCGAACTGCATGTTCACGTTCCAGAAGGAGCTACTCCAAAGGATGGTCCATCTGCTGGTATCGCCATGGCGACAACTGTTATCTCCGTGATGACCGGTATTCCGGTTCGTCGTGATGTGGCGATGACAGGTGAGATCACACTGCGTGGCCGCGTGCTGCCAATCGGTGGTCTGAAAGAGAAGCTTCTGGCTGCTCTTCGTGGTGGCATTAAGAAGGTTCTGATCCCAGCGGATAACGCGAAGGATCTGGCTGATATTCCTGACAATGTGAAGAATGAATTGGAAATTATTCCAGTCGCTCGCATGGACGAAGTGCTTGAACATGCTCTTGTTCGTATGCCTGAAGCCATCGAATGGAGCGAAGAGGAAGAAAAGTCCAGCTCTGAAGCACTGGTCAAAGATGACAAGGGTTCAGGGGTCGTCGCACACTGAACCAGAGCGTCTGCTTGTGGATACAAAAGCCTCGGACAAGTTCCGGGGCTTTTTTTGGTTGATACTACACAGAAAATGGCCGTTTTCTGCGGTTCGCGGCTTGATTTGAACGCAATTTCGCACGAATGTCCGATTCAGGAGTGCAGCGCGAATCTAAAGCATTCCCCACGTTATTTTAGAAAGGGACTGTCATGAACAAGAATGATCTGATCGGGGCCGTTGCGGAAAAAACTGGCTTGACCAAAGCACAGGCAGGCGAAGCAGTAGAAGCATCTTTCGAAGCAATCACTGAAACCCTGAAGAGCGGCGATGAAGTTCGGATCATCGGATTTGGCAACTTTTCCGTTTCCGCTCGTGCGGCAACTGAAGGCCGTAATCCACGCACAGGCGAAACCATTCAGATTCCGGCTTCCAAGACGCCGAAATTTAAAGCTGGTAAAGGCCTGAAGGACGCGGTCAACGCCTAATTGGGCTTGTTCGTTTTGGGTTTAAAAGCCCCTGTTGTTCATTGGAGCGGCAGGGGCTTTTTTTATGCGCTCATTTCTTATGGGTTGCCGGTTTTTTACTGTGACGACAAGCCTTTGTTTAATCAGGTAATTCACAGGATGGATGGCAGCTCCAAGTTTTTTGCTGGTAATGTCGTTTTTTTCAATCTCAGGCCTTGCCAAGGGTAGGGAGGGCGGCTAAATAGCTCCCCACGCCACACGGCGTACCACCCTGCGGGGGCGATTAGCTCAGTTGGTAGAGCGCTTCGTTTACACCGAAGATGTCGGGAGTTCGAGTCTCTCATCGCCCACCATTCTCTTTTTGAGGATGTTCAACGCTCCAGGATGGGCGATTAGCTCAGTTGGTAGAGCGCTTCGTTTACACCGAAGATGTCGGGAGTTCGAGTCTCTCATCGCCCACCATTCCTCTTAGAGGGTTTCAAGTCTCCCGGAGATCCGCGGAGGCTTTTTTGTTGTTTACTCTCCTGAAAATTACCAAGGACGGCGCTGTTAAGCTTAAGGCGGCGTTTCGGCAATTGGTTTCTCAAGGCTGTAGGGCAGGGTGCTAATCTGAGCAAAAACCAAAGGGCGATCTCAGGATCTTATAGCTAAGCTTGCTGCAATAGCCTGTGGAGCTTATTCGCTTAGCGTGCTCTCATTTCGTCAATTTTTTGAGAGCTGCTTTGCCCTTAAATGAGTGAAGTCCTGGTGTTTGGTTGGAAACAATCGTGTAGGACCTGCTCAAGAGCCGTTATTGCGCTGCTAAGTGTGCCGTAGATAACAGCTTGCATGACTGAGATCGTTTTTAACTCCGCGTGGCAATCAAGTATAACTACGTGGAGGCATGCGCCGTATGAGTGGTTCAAGTCATAAGCACCCTATCTGTCCGCCACTTGTGTGGCACACTCTGGTCACCATCCTTCTGGCAGGCATCGTTGCAGATGTGAGCTGGGAGATCTGGGCGCGCTATATCACGCCGTTCTGGGTTGGTGGTCCACTACAGCCAGCTGCACTTGTGCAGTCGGTCTTTGGTTTCAGAAGCCTTTTCTGGGCTGAAGTCATCCACGCCGTCGTTGGCGTCGTCTTTTATCCTATCGGATACCTCTATATTGCTCGTCCTCTGGCACGTGTGATCATTCCGCCGCTGCCATGGTGGGTTGTTGGTCTTTGCTATGGCGTTGGTCTTTGGGTGTTTGCGCTTTACATCATGGCGCACATCTTTGCAGGTCTTCCACCGTTCCTCGGCTTCATTCAGCTGACATGGGCGTCTCTGGTTGGTCACATGATCTTTGGCTTCATGACCGCCCTGATCGTGCGCATTCGCCACGGTTGGTAACGGCAGTTTTAAGCTGAACTAAGAAAAGGCTCTGATATGAAAATATCAGAGCCTTTTTTGTGTCTAAGCCAGTTTTGGTTTTATGGGTGTTGTCAGAAGGTCAAGTCTTTGGTTTTCTCGGTCGTTGCACCGAAGATATCTGTCTTCTTATGGGGGGGCGGACTGGATTGGTTTGGCTGAATAAAGCACAATATCCAATCTACTCGCCGGGTCTTTATCGTCAATCTCGATTGCATAGAGGTAAGAGCATGACTTCGCTGCGGCTAAAAGTTGCTGCACTTCCCGTGGTGTCTTCAGTGTTGACAGAGCCAGAGATGAAGGGCTTTGCTGGTAGTTTGTGAGACAGTGGGCTGAGCTTGCCTGGATCATGTTGTTTTGATTGATGAGATTTGGATAAGCAGAGGCTATTCTATGTTCAATTTCTTTCCGCGGAACAGGTTCAATAAAATGAACGGAACGCTGGATTGCATAGACAGATCCGTCAATTGAACCGACGGTGATCTGATCTTTCAAACTTTTTTTTTTGTTGTGCGGGTACAGCTCACAGTGCCAGTTTTAATCTGGCAGTTGGAATAGCCTTTCTTTGTCAGATTTTCTGCTGTTCCGGCAAATGGAGCGCCTGTGGTCATCCCGTGAATGCTTGGCATTTTTCCAGTGGTCTTCACTGGATCTTTTTTTCTTGCTTCTTTCGCAGACTGGTCAGTTTTCTGGGGCTGTTTTTTCGAGTTGAGGTTCGAAGTTTTTTCAACCAGAGCAGCAATCTCTACGTTTGTTAGTTTTCCCGTGGCGGGATGATTGAGGGAGGTTTGGAAGCGGGAGATCGCATTGCGTGTTTTTTTGCCCGGAATGCCATCGGGTTTCCCTGCTTTGTATCCAAGACTATTCAAGCGAACCTGAATACCACGAGTTTGAGGTGAACCGACCTTGCGTTGGATTTGGGATGGCTTGCGTGTTTGGGTCTGTGCGGGTTGGTGACGGGGAGTGGCCTGAGGGATTACAACCTGCGGCACTTCTATATAAACGTCCTCTACATAGATTTCGTCTACGTAAATATCCTCCTCATAGAAGTCATCGTAGTCGTCGACATAGATATCTCCGTTGTCATCAACATAGAGGTCTGGTTCGTTTATATAGACCTCCTCTATATAGACCTCCTCCACGTAGACGTCATCGCTGATCGCTTCATCTGCCACAATTGCGCCCGCAACGCCGAGGCCAAGACCGAGCAGAAAATCTTCCTCACTGGCGTTTGACTGCGTGGTCAGCAGGCACAAGCTTGTTGTCGTAGCCAGTAGAAATTTTGTGGCAGTTTTCATCGCAGAATCCCTCATTCTTCTTGGTAAGGCATGCTTTGCTTTGCAGCTGCATGATTTGGTTTTCAGTTTTTGTCTTAAGCGTTCGTGGCCGCGTTGGGTGTGCCGCAAGTGACTCGAATATTGGCAGAGCAGTGAATGCCTAGTGAGTGCTGCAGGAGGAGGGCCAATCCAAACGCAAGAAACTCCCCGAAGGGCTGATTTGACACGCAATTGTGAAATCAGATCTTGAGGAGCTTCTAATGCTGTTGTGCAGAGGGCCGATGTTTCCTGTTTGTGGAACTTTTGAAAGGCCTACAAAAGGAGACGCTTGTTGGCTGCTCCTGGTTTGGTTTGGAACATGTTGGTCTTCCAGCGTTCTTTGGCTTCATGACCGCCCTGATCGTACGCAATCGCCATGACTGGTGAGTTTCTTAAAGCTTTGACGCAAAATAAAAGGCAGCTTCCTTGAGGAAGCTGCCTTTTGTTGGGTTATTAGTGCTTAGCTTAGATGGAGCACTAGAAGGTCAGGTCTTGTGCTGGCTTCGAGGAAATCTGGAATGCACCCTTACGGTTTTCAATCGCATCCTTGATTGGCTTGCTGCTGTAAAACACGAGGCGTATGCCACTCACGGTGTCTTCTCCAAAGACTTCCAGGCTGTGGTAGTCATTACAGTTGTCTGACAGCTGGCGCAGCGCTTCTGCGTTGGATGGTTTCTCCAGAGCCTGCTTCAGGAGCTCGCCGCTGTTGTTGACGTAAGTAATGCGACAGGTTTTATCCTGTGTGGCGGTCATATTCTCAAAATGCGTGAGCACCGGATAGGCATCCAGCAGCTTGCCCATGATTGCAGCACGGGGAGCTGGGTTTTTGAAGCTGACTTCACGTTGCAGGCCGTAGATGTTTTCATCCTGAGTAAGCACACTCACGGTTTCAGAGAGTGTGTCTTTCTCAAGTGAGCACACGGTCTTCGTTTCATCCACTACGCACCCCTGATATCCGACTTTTTCCAGCAGGCCTTGCACGTCATGCTCAAAGCGCTCAACGGTCAGGCCGTGAATTGACGGAAGGTTGGCTGGGTCAAGAGCGAGGCGTTTGGAGGAGGTCACTGCGACTTGTGTTTCGTTCTTTGATGACACGTTCGGAGTGACATTTACGACCTGAGCGTTGTTGGTTGTGTTTGCCCCGGGCGTAACAGGTATTGTGATGTTGATTTGCTGTGACGGAGCGGCTGTTGCAACTGGTGCTGCTATCACCGGCGCTGGGGCAACGACCGCCACAGGTGTTGGTGTGGAGGTTGCGACAGGTGTTGGCGCTGCTGGCTGTTGTGGTGTTGTCAGTTCATAGAGCTTGGCAATTTGTCTGTTGTCGAGCTTACCATTTGCATAAGCACCGATGGAAATTTGGAATTGGCGTATGGCGTTGCGTGTGCGGCGGCCTGAAACGCCGTCTGGTGTGCCCACATCAAAGCCCAGCATGCTCAGGCGTAGCTGGATGTCCTGTGTCTCAGCTGAAAAACTACTTCTTTTCCGTGTTGTTCGTTTCTGCGTCTGAGCTGGGGCGTTCTTTTTAGCACCGTTTACAATAGCGCTACCAATAATGCCTGCACCGAGGCCGAAGATGAAATCCTCAGAGCCTGCACGGGCGGCGGTGGTGCTGATTGCTAAAGAGAGGCAGAGAGCAGAAGTAAGCTTAGTCATTTTGCGCATTTTGTTGCCTTGCACACTTATAAAATCAAAAGAAAGACGGGAAAGATCCGCTTGCAGCAAATTTATCTCAAACTCTATAAAATGTAAGTTGAAATAAATTAATTATTTCACTCCTAGGTTGAGATTTTTAAATGCTGATATTTTTGGGTATGCGGGTAAGTTCGATGCCTATCTGATGTTTCTTGTAAGCTTTCCGTGAATGTACTTCATGCGAGAAGGTTTGTTTCAGGCAATGATTTAAGGTGTTGGCACTCTGAAAAGGCACTGAAGCAAACCCCTGGAGACTTGTTGATGCACAAAAAAGCAGCTTCCCTGAAGAAGCTGCCTTCTTTGTCTGGTAGCTCTTGAATTGCCTTGATGGTTCAGGATTGAGCTACTTCACACCCCAGATGGTCAGTTTGACTTGTTGGTTTTCGCCGATGAGGGCTACGACGAAGTTTGCGTTGTAGTTCTGAATGGGGCGAAACTCAGCGATGGCGACGTCGTAGTATTTGCCGTTGATGCGGCCTGAGACGTCTTTGTCATAGGTGGTGCCAGCGTGATCCCATAAGTGGACCTCCATTCGCTGCTTGCCACGGTTTTTCGGGTTTCGTTTGCAGAAGGTGTCAAAGCCCAGGTGGCTGCTGACCAGATAGTTGCCATTGCCGATCACTTCTACGGCGACTTCCTTTGCGACGCCTCCGCTGCCCTGAAACTCACGCTCAGCCCTTCGGCGGAGGTACTGGGTGCCGTCGGTTCCAATATCCCATTCGATTAGCTTGCCACGCCCATGGGGTTCTTTATGAATGGTCTGGCCCAAACATTTATGCCCTGTTTTGAACTCGCTGGGGCCTTTGCTTGTTGATAGGGTGATCCATCGGCCATTCGGAGTGCCATCGGCAGCAGTAATTGCGGCTTTCTGAATTTGGCCCATGCTTACAAGTGTTGGTCCGCGTTCGATCACAAATGCGTTCTGGCGTTTGCGCAGTCGAGTAACTCGCAGTTTTCCATCACCATCGCGGAAGGCGAGGAGATTTGCAGTTCCGTCACTCATGGTGAGTTGGTCGGCGGAACCTGCGAAGTTGTATGTTCCTTTTTGGTCTAGTACTTTTTCCGGCGAATTATTGGCGTTTTTCAACTTGTAGGCTCTGGCAAACAAAGTGCCATTTTTGCGTTGAGCAACAACCATGGCAGCCGAACCGGAACTTGCAGAAGTGACTTCTGTCACCTCTGGCCCTGGAAGAAAACTACGATAAGTTATCGTGCCGTTTCCTGTGATCTTCCAGAGAATGACCCTGAGCTTGTTGCCTCCATCAATGACGGGCGTGATGAAATGGGTGTCATCGATCTTTGCGACGGAAACACTGCGCGCTTTGCTTCGATTGACCAGATCTACTGGTGTTGTGACATTGGACTGCCATGTAGAGATAACGAGATTATCTGCTGAGTCTGATGCGACGAGGATGTATCCAAGAGATCCGTTAGCATCATAGCTTGCCGCTTCAATTTCTTTGGCGAGAAACGGAAAGGTATAGGATGTCTTTTCATACGAGACGTGAGGTTTGAATTCTTCGAGTTTATGCAGTAAGGCTGAAGTGGCTGATGTTGCGCACAGACACAGTGCAGCCAGCAGGGCGAGCGCTTTTGCTTTGAACATTCTGGAGCTCCCAAAAGGACAAATTTGCGGGTGAGCAGAAATGAATTTTTGAGGCTACTTTAACTGTGTATGTAGCAGGAATAATCTCTCACTTGTGGGGAGTGAATCCTGACGAGGTTGGAGGCATCTGCTGTATTGGCCCCAAATTATCTGAGGCCAATACAAAGGCATAGGCTGATCAGAACTTTAGCTCATCCGCGGCTTCGGATTTGGTTTGGAAAATGCCGGTTTGCTCTTCTTCTGCAAGTTGGATGGGGTGGCCGTCGTAGAGGGTGATGCGCATGGACTTGAGGTTGCGGGTGCCTTCTAGATCAATGGCGAAGAAGTTACGACAATTTTCGGTAAGTGTCAGAAGCGTTTCAGGGTCGGATGGATTGGCCTCTGCAGGTGCTAATAAACTAGCCCCATCGCCAGTGTGGTGCTCCAGGCAGGTTTTGGAGCTGGACGTTGTCATCTTTTTGAAGCGGGTGAGGTTGGGGTAGGCCTCTGCCAGTTTGGTTAGGACTGCAGATCTTGGAGCGGCAGTCTTGAAGCTCACAGTGCGGCTCAGTCCGTAGATGATGTTTCCAACCTTACTGACGCTGACGGTTTCCTCAAGGTTCTTGGTGGCTTTCTTACAGATGGTCAGTCCGGTTGTCTCTACGCACTCCTCATAGCCTTCTGTCTTTAGAAAGCCCGCAGTTTCGTCACTGCGCATGCCAGTGATCAGACCGTAAATGTTGGGTGGGTTTTTGGGATCCAGCGCAAGCTTGTTTTCTTTTGGAATTCTGACTGTTGCTTTTTCCGCCTCCGAATACCCGCCAGGATTGGATTGGGGCAGAGGTGGTTGAGCTGGTGTTGGTTGCGCCTGATCGATCTGGGTCTTCTGATAGCGCTTCTTTTGCGTGCGGGTGTAAAGCTCTTCTAATTGAGACTGTGTGAGCCGCCCGGTTGCCACGTAACCAAGGGTGCTTTGAAATCTGCCTATTGCGCGCAAGGTGCGTTTACCAGCTACGCCATCTGGAAACCCGGCGTTGTAGCCGAGCAGATTGAGGCGATACTGGACGTCTTTCAGCTGAATGCGACTGAGAGCCACTGTTTGCTGGGTTGCGATGCGGGGAATGCTGCGCGCCTGCTGGGATTGAGCGGTGACGACATGTGGGGTTGGTTGTTGAGTTGCATCGATGATCGTGTTTCCGATCGCTCTTACACCGAGCCCGATGATGAAGTCCCCCGTATCAGCCTGAGTGGGTGAGGGGATTGCGACAGCTGTTGTTGCTACGAGAGCAAGCGCTTTGAAAAATGTGCCCATAAAACCGGTCCTTGAAATGAATTGGACTGTCGACTTTTTTGTATTTTGATTGAGATGATTGTTCCTGACTTTATCGCAGGAGCCGCCCCGCGCTAAGTAGAATTACGAGATTTGACTTTTTTGAGGCGGTTTTTGAATTTTCATTGATGGCGAATAAGATTTTTTTCAGGGCTAGCCAAAAAGTCCTTGAGTCCAGAAGGGGATAAAATGGGTGATATGCAGTCCTGTTTTCCACATCTGAACGCATTTCGAGGCCAATTTTCACAGTGAAAACAAGTTATTCAGGAAAAACTCGCAAAGTCGATCCAACTTCGCTTGACTTGGACCCGCCCCCGCCGTAAATCAGCGCCACCAACAACGACACAACGTTGCTGACCCAAGCGGGTGTAGC
>NZ_LCWX01000074.1:23030-38023 GCF_001431305.1 Pseudovibrio sp. POLY-S9 | reverse complement strand
TGCAGAAAGATCCGGTGAATTATTCACCTCTCCGGAACCTGGCAAGCCAAATCCGAACGAGAAGCTGGCGACAGCAGTAGACCAGATCAACCGAAGATTTAAAACTCGGCTTGTTCACTTTGGCGTAAATCAGGAACATCCTGGTTTCTTTGAAAATGGCAGCGGCAGCTGAACCAATAAGCGCACCGGCTCAAATAGGCCTAAAAGGCCCCAAGCTGCAAAAGTGGCCAAAAATCAGAACAATTAAAGAACATGCTGGGTGACTGTCGTTAGTATCTCGGAGTATGAGATGGTAAGATGCGGACTTTGCTGAGGTTCAATGCACTGCGAAAACTCCGGCAAGTGAGAGGCAGTTGCTAGTGTCGAGGGCCAGAAGCTGACCTTCGAGCGATTCTATCGTGGGTTGAGCTAGCGCGCCCCCCGAAAAAAATGCCATGGATGCTTTCAAGAGTTTGCCTAATTGGCTTCTCAGCCTCATTCCTGACTTTCAACGGTGGGCCGGCTTTCACGAGTACAGAAAATCGTTCAGTAACCAGTCGCAGCTTCTAGTAAATCCAATCTTACCAACTTTGTTGCTCTTGATTGTATCATTACTAACAAATGTAAGGAAATTCTTGATGTTCACCTTAAACGTGTGGGACAGCCGCTGAATGCGGCTGTCCATTTTACTTACTTACGCTTTATTGTCTCAACGACATGCGTAGACTTTTTCTCTTGTGCTTGTTTAACGGTCGTGAAACGACCAGTTTTAGCACTTCGACCGATTTTCGTCGATTTTTTAGCCATGCTATTTCTCCTCGGGGCGTATATTGCCATTTCTCTCGAGTTGAACTACAAATCGGCCTTCTTAGGAGACTAATTTGAGTATCAAGAGCGGCTTTGCACCGTCTAGCCCCTTGCACACGATACAAAATTAAGATTGGAGGCTCAGGCTGCAACCTGAGCCTTTTTCTATTCTGAACGTTTCTTTGAGCTTCACTATCTGATCATCTACACCAGAAGATCAGCTCCATCACTTCCACACACCTCAGTTTGAATTTTCAATTGAACTCAGTTAGGCTTAGTCTCGCACTTAATTAGGAGTTAAGCGTTTTCTGATGTTGGCTTCGGTATCTTCGCGTTTAGCATCGGCCAAATAGCTATCTCGAATCTCACGTAGAACCTTAGCTACTTTAGGATATTGATATGATGTAGCGTCAGCCCACTGATTAAACTGGGCAGCTTGTTTACGCTCCTGGTTCCCCCCTACATCGCGCCAATGAACTCCTCTAAGATTGATCTTACCAATCATAAAGCCGCGACTAATGTCTTTGTTAAGCACTTTTTCCATGGCATCGCGTACTGGTTCACATGGCCATATATCGTCAAGGCCTAGAGGAGCTTTCGCCAATAACTGCCCGAGTTGACTGTCGCCGATGTCGGCGCGCGCCCATTTCTTTAAGAAAGATCTAACAGAGACGATCCACGAGAGAAGAAGTTCAGCATCTAACTCGCCCGTTTCATTTCGACCAGGAATTTTTTTCAGTCTATCAAGCAGACGATATGCTTGTTCCGCTCTGTTCGTAGCCCAATCCTTATCTGGTGCCTGAAGTTCTACAGGATCATCTTGATCATCTGAACGCTTGAAAGCAAATGCAATCGCATGTGCAAACATTTCCGGATTATCGTTTATCTGACGCTCTAGATTAGGGATTGCTGTGTCTTCTCTCTCAAATAACGCGAGATACTTGAACTCAAGTGATGCCATGTCGTCTACACTGATTTCACCGCTATCATTTAAGTACTTAAAGGCTTCTTTGACGGTGTAACTATCTAGGCGATAGCTGCGTAAATCTTCAGGAGAGGTAGTGGCATCATTTAAAGCACGATATATAGTTTTAGGAGGAACCGCTGCCTGCTGAAAGCGAATAAGCCCGAAAGTCGCAAGAGGCCTGCCAGCTTCTAAAAGCTGTCCTACTGCATAGTTCAAATCATCATCTTGCTCGCGAATAAATCCGGCATGAACATTCTGCCAATAGTATTTGCTGGCGTCATCACCAAGAGAATTTACAAAATCCCATGTTTGCCTGCCAAATGGCGCTAACAATGCCATCTTCTGAAGTGCATCATGGTCTAGCCCAACTTTCATTGCCTTGAAAAGTCCTGAAAGCCCACCAAACTTCATGGCTCCATGCATTAATCCTGATAATAAGTTTCGTTCCTGCTGACTGTCTGTCATTTGATCGGTTTTCAAGGTTTTCTGGATTAGCACTAAGGATGTCTCCGCTGTCTCTAGTGCCTGCGCTGTAAACCAGCCAACTTGAAAGCCACCATCCCCAACGTGAGCAAGCCGAATAAGACCATCATAGCGTTCTGATGCAAAGACATCTTTCACTGCCTTTGCTCGCGCTTTCTCAATCCGAACTTCGCGGGCTTCACCAATAGCTTCTTCATCGCCGTGGAGCTCATCGGCAGACAATTCCACCCAATTGTTTACAAACAACCAAGCATGCTGCTGCACAATGTCCTTAGGCTGGAGTGCATTGTATGCACGTTTTGCTGCTCTAAGCATTCTTGCATTCTGCTGCGGCTCGCCATCTTTCTTACTATGTCTCAGCGCCCGTTTAGTCATGGTATACCTACGGATCACTTCTCGAAGTTTGGCTTTTTCCTCTTCCGATGCAGATTGTGACCAGCTATCAATCAACTCCCAAACAGTCTGTTGATCGTCCTCATGAAAAGAGCTGACGCATTGGACTAGATCACCTAACGTTTTTTCATCGTGTTTTGTCCACCCCAAGGCAAGGTCAAGTGCACGTCGCGACATTTCATAAATTTCGGTTCTTGGAACCCCGTTACCCGCACCTCTCGCGTCAGGCCGCCAACTCGGCCTGTGATTTGGGCTAGCTGAGCTCGATTTTGGCTCGAATTGTGCTAGGCAAATTGGCCAAGCTACTTTGGGATTCTGGGTCACCAGGTGCTCTAAAGCAGCAATACGCCCTTCAATTGGAGCAGAAGTCTGTGGCAACCAACATCGAAACAGTGACCCAAGGGAGTTTATGGGTTTGTTGACCCAATTATCATCGAGTTTTCTTTCTGAAAGATGCGCTAGAATATTGACTACGCGACTTAGTCTCTCAGGAGCCCAAGCGGTATTTTCTAATGCCCAAAGCAGACCAGTTCTCGGGTTTGTGTCCCATAGTCCAGTTCCAGCTGGTCGGATAACATCAAACACTGCTGGCTGCGTGCGGCTGAGGTCTTCTTCAAGAATCGTCAGTAACTCATCTGGAGCTGCTTCAGCATACATTGGCAGGTCATTAGACTGAGCTTCAAGCAAACGCCCTGTTAAAGGAGACAGCAGTCTTCTCACTAACAAAGTAACACGATCTGCTGGGTTGAAACCGAGTCGATCTTCAAATAGTTCAGAACTATAGACAGCAAGCAATACAAGCGTTTCCGATATCCCCTCACGCAATGGTGTTGAGATTTCTCTTTTTTTGTCTCGTATACCGGCTAGCCACCTTTCACCTTCAGGAAGGTCCAGTGCAGGATCATCTTCACTAAGAACTAATTCTGCTATCTCTAGGAAGCGCTCCAGTTCAGCGGGAGTAACTTGATTACAGATTGCGAAAAGCGCATCCATTTTTGAAACTACACCACGATATTTTCCAACAGTCCAGACTGGTGAATCTTCCAAATCTCGCAGCTCAAGTAATTCCCTTTCAATATTATTGTAGTCGTTCACGCCTTTGAGCATCATAAGAATATCTTTGTCAGCCTGAGACCTAGAATCCCATGCCCCCGCAAGCGCTATCGGAATTAAAAACCGAGCAAATCTAGTGTTCGAGCTCCAATTGGGAATGGAAATTGCGGCTGTACTTGAGAGTTTTCGTCGCAAAATGGTGATAGATCTGCCAGAAGTGCGACTTAATCGATCAATTTCATCTGATTTTAGACCCATCTCGGATAATCCAGCATTAAAGGCTTTAACGCTCAATGTACTGATGGAGAAATCAGGATCTAAGCTGCGAATGTTTTTGTGTTGAACAACAACACTTGGGACAGTCCCTTTCAAGGGAGCCAATTCTTGTTCTACAGCTGGTGACGCAACGACAGGTATGACCCCCACATTTCGAGCAATCAAACCCGGCAAAACTCCAGTCTCGGTGAAGATCACCATTCGATCCCGTACGCTGTGCATCTCTTCATTCAAATGAAAAGCGGCGCTAAGAAAAGCCAAGCCCTCGCTGCTTGAGTCTGCCGTAATTGTAATCGAGTCGTTATCATGAAGCTTTTTTTTAAGCCGTTTAGGTGTGCCTCCACCAAGTGCTTCAGAAAACAGAGAGTGAGCCAGAGGCGGACTACAGTCTGCCGACCATGATTTCCAATGAGCATCAAGTGTTAATGTGCCTTTTGACGCAACATTCGTTTCGTTTGAGAACCAGACTTGTGCTGAGATAGATTGTTCTATCCATTGCTCTAAATCACTGGCATCATAGGCTTTAACATCCTTCCATTGGTTCTCGGCACGTCGCTCATCAACCCAAGCCTTCTTCCCGTGCCAGCGCATTGTCGTGACAAACACGAATGTCGTTTGTTGGCGCTCGTCTGAGGGCAGATTAAGGCTCTTAATGTAGTCTTTATCAGCTTTAGGTTTTGGTTCTTTGTTAGTACCGAACTCCCAGCCAACTTTGCCAGATGGTACCCA
The DNA here is from genome assembly GCF_001431305.1 of Pseudovibrio sp. POLY-S9. Taxonomy (NCBI): domain Bacteria; kingdom Pseudomonadati; phylum Pseudomonadota; class Alphaproteobacteria; order Hyphomicrobiales; family Stappiaceae; genus Pseudovibrio; species Pseudovibrio sp. POLY-S9. The sequence goes on along the minus strand of NZ_LCWX01000074.1, from coordinate 33,336 downwards.
ATTGTTGCCGATTTGAGTAACCGTGTACCCATCCCATCCAGGTCGCTGACTATCGTCATTTGCAGGGAAGTCGATCTCTATGACATTGTCGACAGTTGAGTTAATTAGCCTGCGAATGAAGACCGCGAGCCTGCTTCTAGTCTTAATTCTATCCTTTCCCCAATCTTCGATATCTCGTGACGTCACATTCATAAATACTGGTACAAAAACCTTGGAGGTTTCGGCCTTGCCTTTAGCTGCACTGGTTGTTGCACTCATTGAAGCTTGCACACCTAACAGTTCCTCCGCATTAACATCGAAAGTTCGCTCAAGCTTCTGCGCCATCTCTGGTGATAATGAAGCATTGCCATTTAGAAGATTGGATAATGCTGGACGACCAACACCCAAAAGCTTTGAAGCCGTCGTTACGCTCATGCCGACAGGTATCACTTGCTCACGGATATGCGTACCTATGTGACAATCTGTATTTTTTGATTGCGGCCTCTTAGACATTCTTTCTGCTCCTAGCCCATGCAAATGAACTGTATCGTGTAACGCTACACAATACAAACACACTGACCTGTGTTTGTCAAATAACTGGAGACATCTGCCTTAATCGACTGAAATATATAATAAAGTCACCTAAAGAGTATGAACAAAGCCCGTATCTGCAAGCAAGAGTGATTAAGTGGCATTTCTTATTGTTGGAATTTTTTGCCGAAGAGCGCTTTAATGCATATGCATGGCAACCTCCTTAATCGTGCATTGAGCAAGAAGCTGCAAGAGATTGACCTGTAGTTGAGTGGCCGTGCTGGTTGGCTAGGCCGCTATGTAGTGCGAATGACCGCAATTGGTCACTAGCGTTTTGCTGCACACGCGAAAGCCAATGCACCGATGAATGTCAACTATGACCACATAACGTTGATCATTAATTATGAACCTGTCCAGAAACGGTGGTTTGCGGACACGGCTCCAATGCCTGTTCAAATATTAGATTGACGGCATTATGGACATATCTATAATTTCGAACATCTATTTTGGACGGAACTATCTCGATGTCACGCACCTTTGCTTATGCCCGGGTCTCCACAACAGGCCAGACGACAGAGAACCAGATCCAGGAGATCGAAGCTGCTGGGTTTGCGGTTGAGCCACATCGCATCATCAGTGAGACCATATCTGGCAGCATGCCCATGTCTCGCCGTCCAGGATTTACTCGTCTTATGGACCGGCTGGAGATTGGAGATGTTCTGGTAGTCACCAAGCTTGACCGGCTTGGCCGCGATGCCATGGATGTCAGCGCCACAGTGCAGCAATTGGCAGATGTGGGCGTTCGGGTTCACTGTCTGGCACTGGGTGGGATTGATCTGGCCAGCTCTGCTAGGAAGATGACCATGCATGTGATCAATGCGGTGGCCCAGTTTGAGCGAGATCTTCTGGTAGAGCGCACGCAATCGGGTCTTCAGCGAGCTAAGGCTGAAGGTAAATCACTCGGCAGACCTCAGCGTTTATCATCTCAAGAGAAACAGGAAGCCCTTCAAGATCTGGAGAGTGGTTTGAGTATCTCTGCAACCGCCAGAAAACATGGTGTCAGCCGACAAACCATCATGCGGCTCCGAGATGAGCGATGAAGGTAATACCAAGGAGGCTCAAAGATAAATTAAATTCACTTTTTACCTAAAATATACCTAGTATAGTATTGATATAGTCTGCACTGCACGACGTCGTTGCAGAAATCAACTTTAGCTTACAACTCGCCCTTACCCGCTTAACTCAGGTCGCGATGATCCGCTCAAACGTCGCACGTCCGAGGGCAGCCATTGTGTTGAGGACGGAGACATTGATCCTGGCTTCCGTCTTCTGGTTTTCAAAATCACGGGACTTCAACGCGGTCCCGAAGATCTGTTTATATCGCCCCATCAAGGTCTCGCCTCTTGAGCGCCGCCCGTAGCCGGTTTGCTTCTGCCACCCCATTCTGCCGTGTTTCTCAATGGCCAATATATCTCGATCACGAGCAGTGGGAGCGGTCTCAGCCTCAGGGCTGGGGACGGCTGTTTTGGGCGGCGGTATGATGACCTCGACACCGTCATAACGAACTGCTATTTCCTGTCTTGTCGCAGCTCCGTCATAAGCTCCATCGCCAAGAAACGTGGCAACAGAACCCTCGATCTGGTCCAGCAGATCCGGACAACAGTTGGATCGCCAACTGTATCTTCCGTCTATTCACAGCAGGCAATGATGCCGCTTTCCAAATCCAGGCCAAGATGAAGTTTTCGCCATTTTCTGCGCTTTTTCTTGGTTCCATGTTTGGTTTCCTGCCATTCACCAGCCCCGAACATCTTCACGCCCGTGCTATCGATTACAAGGCTAGCCGGGCCTGCAGTCTTGTCAGACTTGACTTTGGAAAGGTTTAATCCAGCAGTTCGACGCGACACCGTGCTATAGTCTAGAACTGGTAAGGTCAGATCCAACAACGCGAACACAGAGCAAACAAATCCCTGTGTTTGCCGTAAAGCCAAACTAAACACAGACTTGACGCGCAAACAGATTTCAATGGCAAGACCTGAATACGTGGTGGATCTTCCGGGTCTATTACTTGCCGGAGCGAACCAGGCTTCAGTGACGACCTCGTCAATCCAGACCGTGATGTCACCACGGCGTCGCAAGCTCGCGTTATAGTCCGGCCAGTTCGTTACTTTGAATTGAGCTTTATCGAACTTGTGACGCCGATCAGCAGTCTGTTTAAATGGCATAAAGTAGAGAAGTTTCAGAGAAGATACTCTACGTCAGGGGGATACTGCAACAACGCCCTTGAAAACCATCTTCAGAGCGAAAACGCCTAAACCACCGTACTGAAATAACACAAAATACGCTCTAAAACATGTTTGCAACAGAGCCACTTACCTTGTGTTAAGAGGCAGCGCTCCGCCGTCGGTTTGAAAGGATTTGCGTTGGTTGCGTATTTTTAGCCTTGATATGCTGATTTAAACGTCGGTAAGGCGAACCTGGCCGGACGGGGAAGCGGTTGGCGGGGTGTTGAGTGCCTGCTGAATGTCCGGCCAGATTCTTACTGCTTAACTGCTGAGAGGCGGATGCCGTTCGGGTCGAGTTTTTTGATGATCGCCATTTGCGCCGCATTTGGAGTTTCGGTCTGAGCGGGCTTGTCGTCGGCCTGCAGGTCAAAGCCGGTGTTGTCGCGCACCTGGTCCAAGCTCACGCCCGCATGCAGGGAGACAACGCGCGGTTTGTGGTCATCGCCGTTAAAATCCATCACACACAACGGCGTCACAATCAGTCCAATCTGCAATGTCTCAGGAATGATCTCATCCGGCCACATGCGTGGGTTATACCCGGCGCTGCACACCACATCGACTTCGCCTTTCACAAAGGTTTTTGTGTCGTGGCGTGTCACCAGCATGGAATTGCAATGGTGGATGCTGTTGCCGGGGAAACCGCGTGCGCCAAGCATTTGCACCTTGGGTTTTTTGAAATCACCCAGGCAGGAAATGTTGGCCTGACCATACTGATCGATCTGGACAGGAGACACCATGGCATGTCGGCGGCCAGACCACAGCACATCAAACACGCGTGTATAAGGAAGCCAGCCGGATGGATTGGGGCGTTCTTCTTCCGGGCATCCCAGCGGCACGGGCTCTTCAACCAAAAACGCCTCGCCATCGCTGAGCATCAGTTGATCGTTGAGCGTCAGTTTTGCCAGTCCGGCGGCAATGCGTGGCAAGCTGCCAATGCCGTTAGCCAGCAACTCGCCGTCCTTTTCCCAGGCTTTTGCCGCAGCGCAGATCATCACATCGGCAGTGGTATAGGTTTGCTGTTCCATATTCACGAGGCAAGTACCTTTTAAAATCGAGGGATCGGCAAAGTGCTGCAATGCTCTGCACCACCAACATTGGTCAGGTAGGCGGCTTCATCAGCGCCCACAAAGTCCTGCAGGTATGCATCAAACCCGTTTTCGTCCGCAGCGGATTTGCAATAAAGCTTCAGGTGCTGCATGTCCCAGCCATAATGATCATGCGCCGTGGTTGGATGGGCCCCAAAGGGCGCGCTGACAACCGCATCCACAAGCGAGCGGTCAAACAGGCTCTGCTGGCTGGTGTCAGGACAGCTAATATCCAGCCGGTCGACCAGTCTTTCTGCCGAGATAATGACATTACCAGCTGCACGGGCAAACAGACTATCAAAATATGGATCGCGCCCGTGGGTCTGGGTGTTGCCCAGCCAGTCAGCGTAGGAAACATGAATGAGCGCAACATCCGGCTTGATGGCTGGCATGGCAACCAGCTTCTCCGCGCTGTTATAGGGGGAGGATATCACCTTCAGCTCGGGGTTGTAGGTCAGTATATCCGTGCCAAGGCCAATGCGGGTCGGCGCAAAGGGAACATTTTCCGCCCCAGCCCGCAAGCCAAGCTTCAGCAGGCCTTCATCCAGTTCCGTAATCTCAATTTGTCCGGTTTCCCGGGCTTTGCGGAAGTAAGGTTCAAGCGGAATAACATCGAGCGAAACAAAGCCGTAGATGACTTTTTTCACCTTGCCCGCTGCACACAACATGCCAACTTCCGGACCACCATAGGAGACAAGGGTCAAATCCTTCAGGTCTGAGCGGAGAATCTCCCGCACCAGCGCCATTGGTTTGCGTCTTGGGCCCCAACCGCCAATGGCGATCATCATGCCATCGCGCAGCGAGCCAATGGCGGTTTGCAGTGAAACCTGTTTGTTCATAGCAAGTCCTTGCTTTGCCTGCCTGTCTGAAAGGGACAGCCCCGAAAGGCAGGTGCGCTTCATTTCCTGATAATCCTATTGAGACCTTGCCTTTGAGAAATCATCCAACCGGACGAGCTGCGTGTTTTGTGCAGCGCATTGGCTGGCTATACCTGCTCAACCCCTTCTGGTTGCTCGGTTTTTTCGGGCAAGAAAGAATAACGCTGGATCGTATCTGCAACACAGCCGGGTTTTTCGCCGCCCTTAATGTCAATTGTCATGCGCACCGTTGTTTGCACATCCACTGCGCTTAGCGGTTTTACCGCAGTGAGCACGCCGTGGGCTCTGATCTGATCTCCTTGGCGAATGGGGGCGGGAAAGCGCACGCGGTCGACGCCGTAATTGACGCCCCAATCCAGATTCTCCGGTTTAAGCAGCATGAGCAGGAAATAGTTGGTCAAAGACAGGGAGAGATAACCGTGAGCTATGGTTGTGCCAAACGGCCCGGTTTTCGCTGCCTCGCGGTCCACATGCAACCACTGGAAATCCCCTGTGGCCTCTGCAAACAGGTCAATGCGCTCCTGCGTCATTGTCAGCCAGTCCGTTGGCTCCAGAACTATGTTTTTATTGGCAATTAAGTCCTCACAGCATCTTGCAATAAGTGTCATGGCACCCTCCATCAGGCCCGTTGAGAAGAAACTGACACCACTTCGCCAGTCATATAGGATGAGTAGTCGCTGGCTAAAAACATGATGACATTTGCTACTTCCCAAAGCTCAGCAGCGCGGCCAAAGGCTTCTTTTTTGCAAAGCTTGTCCAACAGCTCTGCGGGAGCGGAGCGCCGCAGGAAATCATGCATGGCCAGTGAGGGCGCAACCGCATTGATGCGGATGTTATGCGCGGCCGCCTCCACTGCGCTGCAGCGGGTTAAAGCCATCACAGCAGCCTTGGCAGCGGCATAGTGCGCCTGCCCGGCCTGTGCCCGCCAGCCAAGAACGGAGGCGTTATTGACAATCACGCCAGCACCGCGTGCCTGCATCTTTGCAAGGGCTGCGCGGGTCATGCGAAACGTGCCGTTCAAAGTGACATCAAGCACCAGCGACCATTCCTGATCACTCATCTCAACGATGTTTTTGGTGCCGCCCAGCCCCGCATTATTGACAAGAATATCAAGGCCGGACATGAGCGTATCGCCCTTATCAACCAGCGCCTGCACCTCCTCTTCGCAGGTCACATCAGCCACTTGCCCAACAACAACCGTTTGCTTGCCTTGCTCTTTTGCCACGCCTTGCAGTTTTTCTGTGGCCTGTTCCAACCGCTCTGGATGTTTGTCGGAAATAATCACCATCCGGGCATTTTCCTCCACCGCCCGTTGGGCTGTGGCAAAGCCGATGCCAACCCCGGCAGCGGCGGTGATCAGGAGCCCGCGATCCTCCAGCATATTGTGGCCCTGCACATAGCGGGGCGGCGAGGCAGAGACAGGTAGGTCGCTCTCGGCAGCATCAAGCATGATGAAATCCTTCTTCAAAAATTGGCGTTTTCACCTGTTGTTACAAACGCATCACGGGTCATTTGAGAATCTGAGTGCAAGTAAGCCTGAGCGGTAAAGCCTTGTTCCCAGCGGTAATTGCGCTCCAGATTGCTGGCCTCAACGCCGTTGAGCGCCTCTTTGGCAAGCGAAATCAGCGCCGGGCTCTTTTCTGCAATCTTTTCAGCAATAGCGCGGGCATGGTCATGAAGCTGATCGCGTTTGACAACCGCCTCAATGCCGCCATACCGAGCGGCCTCCTGAGCAGTCATCTCAAGGCCGGTGAAATAGAGATAGCGGACCTTTTGCAGGGGCAGCAGTCGTTGCAAATGCGCCCCGCCGCCCAATGCCCCGCGGTCCACCTCCGGCACGCCAAAGCGGGCGCACTCAGAGGCGACGACGATGTCCGCAGCGCCGCAAATGCCAATGCCGCCGCCGAGCACAAACCCATGCATGGCAACAATAACCGGCACTTTGGCCTGGTGGATGGCTTTGAACGTGTCGTAATTGCCTTTGTTGACGGAGCCGATCATATCGGGCCGCACTTGCAGCTCTTTAATGTCGACACCGGCACAAAATCCACGGCCCTCCGCCCGGATCAGCACAACCCGCACCTGCGGATTGTTGCTCAGCTCGTTGATTGTGATGGCAAGCTGGTGCCAGTGTTTGCCAGCCAGCGCATTAACAGGGGGGCGATTTAAGGTAATCTCAGCGATATGATTGCGTATAGAGGTCTCAAAAGGTTCGGTCATCAGTCTCACGCTATTGGTCAGGGGTGGTAAGGGAAGCATCATATTGAGAGAGCACGCGCAGCTGGTGGCGGGTCTGGGCAACAATGGCGTCAATCAGCGCCGCACATTCGGGCAGGTCATCAATCAACGCGGCGGCCTGACCACTTGGCAAAAGGCCGTTTTGCGCATCGCCCTCAATAAAGGCGCGAGTAATCAGGCGCGGCAGCGTTGGGGCCATAATGGTTGCTGCAAAACTGGCGTCCTCACCCTTCAGGCTCTGCCGCAGCACGCCAAGCACCTCTCCCCAGCTGTACTTATTGGCTTTGCGAAACTGCAGTGCATAGCGCACGCTCGCCATAAGCCGTGGCAGCACGCCCATGTTTTCCAGCGTGCGCAACTGATCATTTTCAATAAACCGCTGCGGCAAGCCATCTGCTGCCCGCGAAACCCGGATCTGGTTTGGGTCGTTGGTGTGCAGATAACGGCTCAGCGAGGTTTGGTGAACAGGGCTTTCCTTGGTGAGCAAAAACCGCGTGCCCATGGCAATGCCCTGCGCCCCATAGGCAAGCGCTGCGGCCAGGCCGCGGCCATTATAAAAACCGCCCGCTGCAATCACCGGCACATCAACCGCTTCAAGCACTTGTGGCAACAGCAGTGAGGTGGGTACTGAGCCAGTATGCCCACCACCTTCACTGCCTTGAATGGTGATGGCGTTGGCACCCATCTGCACCGCTTTCACCGCATGTTTGACAGCGCCAACAGTGGGCATGCAGGTCACTCCGGTCTGCCGCAATTTGCCGATCATGGCAGCATCTGGCCCGCGCCCATAACTGACCGCTGCAACCTTGTGGCGCAGCACCATCTCAACAACTTCACCCGCATTGGGCTGAAACCCGTGAAAGTTGACGCCAAAAGGCCCATCTGTCAGCGCTTTAACCTGCAAAATCGCAGCTTCCACCTGACCGGGGGGAATGGAGGCGGCTGCAAGAAAACCAAACCCGCCCGCCTGTGTGGTGGCGGCAACAAGGCGCGGCGTGGCCACCCAGCCCATCGCCGTTTGCACGATGGGGTATCGGCAGCCCAAAAGTCTGGTAAGCTCTGTCCTCAGGCAATCTGCACTCATATTTCCACTCCGTTCCCTGATCGAACACGCGGTGCGCGCCTGCATCTGGCTTAAACTTTAGATAGGTTCTGATTACGCGCCCCGTCCGTGTTCTTTGGGGCTGGTCTTGGCGGGCGCGGGCTGTGCGGCAGTCGCAAGCCTTTTTCGGCAATGATATTCAGCTGAATTTCGCTGGTACCGCCGTAGATGGTTTCTGCCCTTGAAAACAAAAACATCTGCTGCAGTTTCAAAACTTCAGTTTGCTTGCTGAGCACGCTGGCGTTGGTCCCAAGCACCTGCATGGCAAGCTCGCCAAGCTGTTGATGCCAGAGGGACCACTCATATTTGTAGCCAAGCGCCTCCGGCCCGGCACGGCCCGCCTCCAGCGCGCCAAGCGTTTTCAAAGCCCCATGGCGCATGGCCCGCAAGCCTGCCCAGCTGCGTCCTATTTGGGCAAGCAGAAAGGGATCATCCGCCCCCTCGTGCACCTGATCCACAATCAGCTCCAGCTCGCGTGCAAACCCCATTTGCTGCCCCAGTGTGGACAGGCCGCGCTCAAAACCAAGCAGGGTGGTTGCCACGGTCCAGCCTTCTCCCGGTGCGCCGATCGTGTCTGCGCGCCGGGCCCGTGCGCCATCAAAAAAGACCTCGTTGAACTCCTGGGTTCCGCCCATCTGGCGGATGGGCCGCACCTCAATGCCCGGCTGGTCCAGCGGCATGAGCAGGAAGACCAGGCCCTCTTTTCCAGCGGACCCGTCACCCGCGCGGGCCAGCACAAAAATCCAGTCGCTGATATGGGCCAGCGAGGTCCATGTCTTTTGCCCCGTAACCACCCAGTTTTCACCGCTCTCATCCAAACGCGCCCGGGTTTGAATATTTGCCAGATCCGATCCCGCATTGGGTTCACTGTAGCCTTGCGCCCATAAGGTGGTGCCCGCCAGAATGCCGGGCAAAAACCGCGTCTGCTGGTCTTCGGTTCCAAAAGCAAGCAGGGTTGGGGCAAGCAAGCCCTCGCCGATGTGGCCCAACCGTCCGGGGCCCCCAGCGCGGGCATATTCCTCATAAAAAACAAACTGCTCTTTGATGGAAAATCCACGCCCGCCTGCGCTGCTGGGCAACCCAAGCCCAGCCCAGCCATCTGCTGCCAGCGCCCGCTCCCACGCCTTGCGCTCCTCAATGAGAGCATCGCCATCGCCCGCGTAGCCACGCCCGCGCAATACGGCATACTCACCTTTAAGATGGGAGCGCATATACTCGCCCACCTTTGTGCGCAGGCCCATGTTGTCATCACCGTGCGGAATGATCGGAAAGGCGTGCTCCACCAGCTGCTGACCAAGGCGGGCATACATCTGATCAGCGGAGCCGATAAGCGCGGCCAACGATGAGGCGCGGGTGAAGAACAGCTGCGGGCTGTATTCCCACGTCATGCCAACACCGCCATGCAGCTGAATGGCTTCGGCACTCACCTTGTAAAAAAGCTCGCTCGCCCACACCACCGCCGTATCGCTTTGCGCGCAGGCAATGCGCTGCACGTCCTGATCCGCTGCTTGAGCAAAATCACTCACCGCGCCATCAATAAGCGCATCAACGCGGTTCAGCTGCACATAAAGATCAGCCATGCGATGCTTGATGGCCTGAAAGGAACCGATCACCTGACCAAACTGCGAACGCTCGCAGATGTATTGGTGAGTGAGGTCAAAAGCGACCCGGGCCGAGCCCATCATATGCGCCGCCAACGCCAGCCGGGCCTGACACAGCACCAACTCATAGCGTCCGGCAAAATCCTCGCCCCGGTCAATCAGTGCTGCGTCCGGCACGGCATACTGGTCGAGCTGGAGCCCGCTCAAACTCAAGCTGCCATCCAGAGCGCTGTGCGGCTCACTCATCTGCGCCAGATCTTTGCCGGGTACAGCGAACACCACCAGCTCTGTCCCGCAGCGCGCCGGGATAAGCACTAGATCAGCCATTGCAAGGTTCAGTAGCGGCCCACTTTTGCCCGTCAGCGTGTAGCAGCTGGCAGTTTGCCGGGCAGTAAATGGGGTGGATGTCCACTCCGCTTGCGCCCCGATGGGCGCATGTGCCAGCGTTGCTGTTGCCTGACCGGATGTGAGCTTGTGCGCCCACTCATCACGCAGTGGGCCGGGCGTTGCCGCCTGCAAAACGGCAGCGCACACGCTGATGGTTGTGTGATAGGGCAGGGGAGCCAGAACACTGCCCAAAAGGCGCTCAATCTCTATCCGCGCGGCCAGA
>NZ_LCWX01000074.1:14214-22934 GCF_001431305.1 Pseudovibrio sp. POLY-S9 | reverse complement strand
CTTCCCCGGTTCCGCCGATTTCCTCTGCAAGGCCAAGGGCCGTATACCCCAGCTCCTGACCCAGCACCGACCATAGGGACTGGCAGGTCTGGCTGGTGGCCCCGGCCCGCGCAAGCTCCAGTCCTCCTGCATCCGCTAAAAGCCTCTGCACGGTTTGGGCAATTAAGCTGTCATCGTCACACGTTGAATAAGTCATAAAAAAATCCAGCCTGTTGTTAGACCAAAATAGTCTCAGGCTGGATCTCTGCGCGTCATCCAAATAAACGAGTAAAGCTCTTTAATTGGCTGATATGCGCGTAATTACGATAAAAAGTTTCTTTATTGACAGGTGATGCGCTCAATCAGACCATCTTCGCGGTGCGCATAAGCGTTTTTCACCACAACCAGTGAATCCGGTGCTGGCAGGAAGTGTGACTCCTGACTAGCAGCGAACGGGCCAACCATATTGGTCATCTTTCCTGCATTGGCTTCCACCCAGGCGGCAACCTTTTTCCCATCCGTGGTGCCAGCCCCTTCAATTGCCATTTTGAAGATCAGCGGACTGATGTAAAACGGTATGATCGCGGAGCTGCCACCGATGCGGTCGAGGTCTTTGATGGCCTTTTTGGCGCGGGCATCAAACATGGCGTAGGGCGTTGTGCCAACTTCATCACCGGGGCAGTAGGTCATGCCGACAAACTGCACGCTTCTGACGTATTTGAAGGCGTCCGGCCCCAGCAGCTTTTCATTAGCTGCTGCAAAGTTGGTCATGGTCAGCGAGCCAAGCACTGGTACATCCCAACCGATTTCCTGCATGTTTTGCAAGAACTTGCGGGAATCATCACCAAGGCTATTGATGATCAGCACCGCATCCACACCATCAGAGCGCATGGAAAACAGTTGCGGGGTCATGTCCTCGGTTCTGAAGGAAAACTGCTGGATGCTGGCAGGTTTCAGATCCTTGGTCTGAAGGTATTTCAACATCTGCGAAACCGCATCGCGTGACATGCCGCCATTGTCGGAAATGATGCCAATGTTTCGGGCACCCAAAACATTGACTGCATAGTCGATGTTCGGGATCATCTGAGTTAGCCCGGTTGGTGAGCTTGAAAAATGATAGGGTGCCGTCTGCGGTGTTAACCGGGCAGAAGAGGCCAGCGTGATCTGAAAGAGATTGGCCGCTGTCGTCAGACCAGACACCGGAATGACTTCCTGACTGGTGACAGGACCGATAAACCCTTCAACCTTTTCATTTGCAATAAGACGGCGCGCTTCGGCAACCGCATGGTTGGGCTGTGTCAGCGTATCTGCCAGAATAAACTCGACCTTACGCCCGTTGATCCCACCTTCAGCGTTGATGTCCTCAATCGCCATCTCCCAGGCAAGTTGGGCCACCCGGCCAAAGGATGCACCGCCGCCGGACAACGACACCAATCCGCCAACCTTAATCGTATCTTCTGCATGCACCAAGCTGGCTGCCAAGGAGGCGGCGACAACTGTGCCTATCCTGAGTAATTTCTTCATCCCAAATTTCCCTCTCCAATGAAAATTCACCTCATTCTTTTTATTCAACCAGCGCTTCTGCACGGTTGTTCAGCAATTCGTAAAGATCCTGTTTTCTGACTTTGCTTTGCGCGCTGAGTGGCAGTGTTTTCACAATTTCAACACGGCGCGGGCATTTGAAGTTTGCCATATGGTCCCGCGCCCAGCTGATAACCTCCTCCGCACTCAGCTGGTGGCCCGGCTTTAACACAACAAAGGCGCAGCCCACTTCGCCCAGCCTGTCATCGGCAATGCCAATAACCGCTGCACTGCCAATGGCTGGATTGCTGCTCAAAAGCCGTTCAATCTCAGCGGGGTAACAGTTAAACCCGCCGCAGATATACATGTCTTTCAACCGGCCTTTGATCTTCAGGTTGCCGTCTTTATCCAGCTGCCCCAAATCACCGGTATGCAAATAACCCTGCTCGTCAATGATCTCTTGTGTGGCCTCTTCGTTATTGAAGTACCCCTGCATCACCGCATAACCGCGGATCACAACTTCACCGGTTGTTTCCGCTGGCAAAATGGAGCCGGAGGTGTCTTTGATCGCCACTTCCAAGCCCGGTTGGGGCCGCCCTGCGGTGGTGGCGATTGTTTCATCATCATCGTCAGCGCTGCACATGGTGCCAAACCCGCCGCACTCCGTCAGGCCATATCCGCTGACAACATCCTTAAACCCAAGTATCTGCCGCATATCCCGGATCAGTGCTGGCGGAATAACAGCACCGCCCGTCACCCCAACGCGCAGGGTGCTCAGGTTATACTGGCCAAGGTTTTCCTCCTGCAGCATGCCCTGAAAGATCGCGGGAGGGCCGGGAATAACGCTGATGCCGCTGGTCTCAATGCGGCTTAAAATTTCATCGGGCTGATAAGTTAAGTGGGGAATAAGAGTAGCCCCGCGCAGCAAACACACAAGCACGCCGCAGCGATAGCCAAAAGCATGGAAAAACGGCGGGATCACCAACACCCGGTCGCCCTTAGTCAGCCCCACCCGGTCTGCCCAGCCATCAACGCCCATCAGGCATTGCTTGTGTCCAAACATCACGCCCTTGGGGAAACCGGTGGTGCCGGATGTAAACAGCATGTCGCACAGATCATCCGGGCCAACGCTCTGCTCAACATCATGCAGCTGCTGGGCTGATATGCTGTTGCCTTTTTCCAAAAACGCCTGCCAGCCGCAATCCCTTTCGTCTTGCGCCTCTCCCATAATGACCAATTGATTGAGACCGCTGCGGGTCTTATCCGCCAGTTCCTGCGGGTAATACTTGCCCAAAAACTGCCCTGCACTGAACAGAAGGGGGGTGCCGCTGCGCTCGATTAGATCGTCCATTTCGCTGGCTTTAAAGCGAGTGCTGGCAGGAATAAGGATAGCGCCGATGCTCACCAACCCCAGGGCTGCCACAACCCAGTGCCAGGTGTTGGGCCCCCACACCATCACCCGGTCACCCTTTTTCACACCCAAAGCGATCAAGGCCCTGGCCGCCTGCTGGCGCAGCTCGTCCAGTTCAATAAAGGAGTAAGTCCTGCCCTCTTCCAGAGCTGGCATTGTCCCGTATGTCTGAGCGGCCCACTTACAAAGATGACCAATGGTGGTAAAGGAAAGATCGTTATGCATTGAAAATCCTGATCGGCAGCAAACACTAAGAAGACTGTTTAAAAGAACGGGTGCACTGGGCCGAAGAGACGTTCGGCCCATATGCCGGATCAGGGTGCCCCAATATTGGTCACCCTGTCCAACATTTATCCTTGAGGATTTTACGCAGAGGCTTCTGCCAGTTTCAAGGTTGGCTCCTGCTCCACATACAAACCGCCGATGGAGGCGTTTTTGTCCAAAAAGCTCAGGCCGACAATGCCGTCCATGAACTGCAAGTGCTCTTCGCGTTCTTCCTCGCCGATCTCCCGCGTGCCCCGGCGCATATCGACCCCCGTTTTCAGCTTCTCGGTCACCTTGGCAACAATGACCGCGCCATACTCTTCATCACTGACATCGGTAAAGTCAGCAGTGCCGGAAACAATATCAACAAAGGCTGTTTTCATTTCCTCCGTGTCATATTCCTTGGAGGTCAGCTTTTGCGATTGGGCGAAGTAGCCTTTTTGCCCTTGGCCCATGTCGTAGAACGTGGAGACCAGCATCAGGAACCGCAGATAAGCCTGGCGGTAACTGGTTTCAAAGAAAGTATGCGCCCGGTCTTCGTCCACATCGCCAGTGTGAATGCTGGTGATGCAGGCTGCGGCCATCAGCGCGGAGAACATGGCAAGGTGCACACCGCTGGACAGCAGCGGATCGAGGAAACACGCTGCATCGCCGCTCATGAAAAAGCCGGGGCCCGAAAAGGAGTCAGATGTGTAGGAATAATCTGATTCAACACGCATTTTGCCGCGGGTTGCCTTTTGCAGCATCAGCTTGGCTTCGGGATGATCCTCCAAAACCTGATTATAAATCTCCTCATCACTCATGTTATCCTTGCGTTTGGAGCGCAAAGCATCATGGGCGATTACCAGACCAACGCTGACCTTGTTGTCTTTGAGCGGAATAAACCAGATCCAGCCCTGATCAACAGCCAAAATTCGCGTGGAGCCTGCTGGTAGATCGTCGTAGCTCAAATCCACATCATCATAATAAGCCCACAAAGCCACGTTTTTGAACACATCATGGAAGCGGCGGTTTTTAAAATGGCCGTTGGCGAGAACACCATTGCGGCCTGAGCAATCAATCAGGTGCTTGAACTTCAGCTCACCGGACTTTTTCTTGGTGTGGTCTGTCCACGAGGCGCTGACTGCGCGGCCATCTTCAAAATTGATCTTGTTGACACTGACATTTTGATGAACCTCAGCCCCACACTCGCCAGCGTGCTCAATCAGCAGATTATCAAACTCAGCGCGCTCCACCTGGAAGGAATGCTCCGGTGCACCTTCAACCTCATCAAACCGGAACGCCCATTTTTCTCCGCCCCAGTTGAAGTACCCGCCCGGCTTTTTGACAAAGCCACATGCAGCAACTTTTTCTGTTGCGCCGATGATATCAATCATGGGAACCAGTGAGGCTAGGAGGGACTCACCAATATGATATCTTGGAAACACATCACGCTCCAAAATGGTGGTCTTGATCCCATTGCGCGCCAGTGCCGCAGCGGCGGTTGATCCGGCTGGCCCACCGCCAATAACAAGAACATCTGTTTCATATACTGTCATTTCAAAATCCCCTGATGCTTAGATAGGTTTGCAATAATTCAATTAGTTAGACCATGCTGGACGGGCAGTTGGCCGGCAGACAACCGAGTTTGCTTTTTCCTTGGGAAGATGACCGAAGAAATTCAGGTTGGTGACGCACAGCTCTGTCTCTGAAAATGCCAGGCTGGCAGGTGCCCCTAATGTGTCCCTGAGCGGATTGCCCAGCTGCTCGCGCCGGTCGGCTTGCGGATTAAGCCGCCAGATTTCGCTGCGTTTGGTTTCCGTCAGATAGAAGGTCCCATCCCCGTCAACTTCCAGCCCATCCATATTGGCAAAGCCAAAGGCAACCATCTCCGCTTTGCCTGCTGATCCATCCGCAAGGATCGGAATCCTCACCAGCAAGGGCAGCCCGCCTGTGACGCCATAAAGAGCACGGCCATCGGGGGAAAGAGCAACGCCGTTGACGCCAACATCGTAGCCGCTCAACACATGATCTCCACCAGAAAACAGCGGATCTTTGGACCACAAATCAACCTTGCGGCTGGTTGGATTGATCTTCCAGATTGCTTTGAGCGACAGGTCTGAAAGGTAGATGTCGCCATGTTCATCAATCACCGGATCATCCGGGAAGCAAAACGGATAGCCCTCAGCGCGCGTGGCAACCGCTTCCACCTGCCCGGTAGAAATCTGCACCGCATATAGGCCGGAATGGCGCACGGTGGAATCGGCACAGGCCTCGACAGCCAGCCCCGGAACTGCGGGCCAGGTATAGCGTTTGGAATATTCTGCAAAGGCAACGTAAAGGGTGTCCTTGCCGTCAAAGTCGATTCCTATTGTGCTGCCCTTGGCAGAGCCGATGACATCGCGCAGTGTCGCGATCCTTGTTTTTTCTCCATCAGCGGAAACCCGATAAATCTCGGCTGAATGGAACAGCGAAACAAAAAACCCGCCCTGCTGGTCGCTGACCAGTCCCTCAGGTGCATCATCAAACCGCGCCAGTATGCGCCAGTCGGATGCGTCCGCACGCACTGCACACAGCATCAAGCAGATGGCGGCAATCAGTCCTTTCCACATGCCCAAGTCCCCCCTTGGCCGTTTCAATGATGGCAATCTGCCGCGTTCTGTCTGGTGCCGCATCACCTATTCGGACGATTTTATTTTTCAGGGCGCGCGCTACATGGGCCATAGCCACCCCGCTGCGGTTTTCTCAGCATTGCAAAAAGTGGCGAGCCACCTCACACCAGAAACAGGGAACCTTCAAAATGCCGGAAGCCTATATTGTTGATGCCGTACGCACACCGATCGGGCGCAAAAAGGGCAGTCTCGCGCAAATGCATTCCGCTGACCTTGGCGCACACCCGATCCGCGCTTTGCTGGAGCGTACATCCATTGAGCCAGCTGCCATTGATGATGTGATTTATGGCTGCACCGACACGCTCGCCTCACAATCAGGCAACATTGCCCGCACCTGCGCACTGGTGGCAGGCTTGCCGGACCACGTGCCCGGTGTCACCATTGACCGGCAATGCGGGTCTGGTCAGCAAGCCATCCATTTTGCCGCGCAAGCGGTTATGAGCGGCACGCAGCATCTGATTGTTGCCGGCGGCGTGCAAAGCATGAACTCCATCCCCATTGGCGCAGCCATGAGCGTTGGCCCGCAATTTGGCTTCACCTCGCCATTCACCAGTTCCAAAGGCTGGCAGCGCCGGTATGGCGGCGAAGAAATCTCTCAGTTTCGGGCTGCCGAAATGATTGCCCAATATTGGAAATGCTCCCGCGAGGACATGGAACACTACGCCTTAAACAGCCATCAGCGCGCCATCAACGCCATCGACAATGGTTATTTTGATCGCGAAATCAGCGGAATTGACGGGTTTGAGAGCGATGAAACCCCAAGGCGCGAGACCAGCTTGAGCAAGATGGCAGAGTTGCAGCCGATAAAGGAAGACGGCCGTATACACGCCGGTGTTGCCAGCCAGAACTGCGATGGGGCCAGCGCACTGCTGATCGCCTCTGAGCAGGCGGTCAAGGATCATAACCTCACCCCGCGGGCGCGCATTCATCACCTCAACGTTTATGGCTGCGATCCGGTGTGGATGCTGACCGCCCCCATCCCGGCGACGAAAAAAGCACTGCAGGACGCACAGATGCGGGTGGAGGACATTGACCTGTTTGAGTGCAACGAAGCGTTTGCCTCTATCCCGATGGCCTGGATGAAAGAGTTGGACATTCCGCCAGAAAAGACCAATGTTAATGGCGGAGGGATCGCCCTGGGACACCCGATTGGGGCAACGGGGGCACGGCTTATGACCACACTTTTGCATGAGATGGAACGCCGCAAGGTTCGCTTCGGCCTGCAAACCATGTGCGAAGGCGGCGGTATCGCCAATGCTATGATCATAGAACGCCTTTAACCGCCCCCCACACAGCAGAGGTTTTAAATTCCGCTATGTCTCAATCTCACCAATCCGTTCATGCATCAGATTTGTCGGGCCGCGTTGCTATTGTGACCGGCGGAACGCGGGGGATTGGCGCTCAAATCGCCTGCTCCCTGCTGGCGGCGGGCTGTCATGTTGCCGTCTGTGGCCGCAATGCGCCACAGCATCTGCCGCAGGCCGCAGGCAGGCAAGCCCGGTTCTGGCCCTGCGATGTGCGCGACCCGGACTCGATCACCAGCTTTGTTAAGGCTGTTGAAGCGCAGATGGGCCCAATCAGCATTCTGGTCAATAACGCAGGCGGTGCACCCCATGCGCCCGCAGCAACCGTCTCACCAAGGTTTCATGAAAAAATCGTCGCTCTGAACCTGCTCGGCCCAATCCACTTCTCACAAGCTGTTTATGCCTCTATGCACAGGGCAGGTGGTGGGTCCATCGTCAACATTGCCAGTGTTTCAGGGGTGCGCCCCTCGCCGGGAACCGCCGTTTATGGAGCCTCAAAGGCAGGCCTGTTGGGGCTGACCCGCTCTCTGGCCGCTGAGTGGGGGCCGGAAATCCGGGTGAATGCGATTGTGGTCGGGCTCATTGCGACACAGACGCCAACTGAGACCTATGGTTCAGCACAGGCAATGGCCCAGATTGCAGCCAGCTTGCCGGCAAAGCGAATGGGCGCTCCAGAGGATATCGCCAAGGGTGTGTTGTATCTGAGCAGCCCCTCATCCAGCTACGTTTCCGGGGCTACGCTCGAAATCCATGGCGGCGGAGAAAAGCCGCTGTTCCTAGACCAGATAGAACGGTTTCAAGACGCCTGATCGCGCCTTGAAACCGGGTTGCATTCTCGGCTTACACCGTGCCGTACACGGGTTTGCCCTGCGTTTTTTGCGCCAGAAGATTGCCCATGGTTCTGGAGATTTCCTCTGCCGTCCAGCGCCGGGAAATGTCTTCGGCAGGGCCGTCATTCCATCCAGAGGCGACACTCAGGCGGCCACCGATCAGCTCAAAAACCTCACCCGTCACATGCTCTGAGTACTCAGAGCACAAATAAGAAATCAACGGGGCTGTGTTTTCCGGTGCAAATATGTCAAAGCCGTTCTCGCTGCTCGACATCTTGTCGCCAAAGGCCCCTTCTGTCATGCGGGTGCGCGCCTGCGGAGCCACAGCGTTTGCGGTGATCCCATAGCGGTTCAGCTCCGTGGCCTGCACCAGCGTCAACCCGGCGATTCCGGCCTTTGCTGCTGAGTAAGCGCTCTGCCCGATGGAGCCTTGCAGCCCCGCGCCAGATGTGGTGTTGATAATTTGCGCTTTCATCGGGTTGCCCGCTTTGTGCTGGGCGCGCCAATAATCAACCGCATGGCGTGTTGTGCAAAAATGGCCGCGCAGGTGCACTTTCATCACCGCATCCCACTCTTCCGGCGTTGCTGATACAAACATCCGGTCCCGCAAAAACCCGGCATTGTTGACAATGGCGTGCAGGCTGCCAAACTGGCTCAACGCGCTTTGCACCAGCCGGTGCCCGCCCTCCCAGTCAGCAACATCATCATAATTTGCGATGGCCTGTCCGCCCATCTGTTTGATCTGGTCGACAACCTCATC
>NZ_LCWX01000074.1:9589-14119 GCF_001431305.1 Pseudovibrio sp. POLY-S9 | reverse complement strand
CGCCGGATTGCGGGCAGCACCGCGCTCAGCGTCCGCGCCATGCGGGTTCACGCCAAGGTCGTTGACAACAACACAGGCTCCTTGCTGTGCCAGCTCCAAGGCATAAGCCCGGCCAAGACCACGACCGGCACCGGTTACAATCACCACACGGTTTGCGCAAATTGACATTTAAAATACTCCTCTGCTGGCCTGTCAGGCATAGGCTAAAACGGTTTGCGGGCTGGGCGCGGCGAACAGCGTGTCCTGCACAAGAGCGCCGTTTAAGACAGCCGCCGCCACATGATCGCTGTGGTCTTGCGGGCACGCCCATTGCTGCGACAGCATCAGCGCGCGTTTGAGGTAAAGATGCACATCCACCTCCCAGGAATAGCCCATGGCCCCATGCACCTGCAGCGCACAGCGGGCGGCCCCAACAGCTGTTTGCGAGGCATTGAGATAGATTTGTGAAACCAGAGCCTGACTGGAAAGCGTGTCTTCCTCCACCCGTGCGGCCGCTGCATACAGCATTGGCTGGTCCCGCTCTATCTGCACTTTGGTGTTCGCCATCTGGTGTTTAAGCGCCTGATAACTGCCGATGGCCCGGCCAAACTGCTGGCGGGTCTTGCTGTACTCAACCGCAAGATCAAGGCAGGCCTGCGCAATGCCGATGAGCTGAGCAGCACACAACAACGCGCCCTGTTTGCCTGACCAGTTGATGAGCGAACGCCCCAACGCGCCGCTGGCAATAACCTTGCCGCCCGCGTGCCCCGGGGCCAGAGTGTACACGGGCCGCAGCGGGTCGATACTGGGTTGTTTGCGCAAGTCAAATTCATGCGGCTGCATCAGGACCATATCATCCCCTCGCGAACGCAGCAGCGCATATGGCTCATCTGGCCCAAGGCAGAACGGCATGTTAGGGTGGACCAGCGCAATCGGTGCCGGCATGGCAACAACGGCTTTGAGCAGCCGCAGCGCATCGTCATCGCCTGAGCGCTCCAACAGTGGCAAAACCACGCCAGCCTGCTCCACAAGTGGCTCGGGCAAAAGCGCATAGCCGCACAGTTGCGCCATCAGGCAAAAATCGGTTGCCCGCAGGGCCAGCCCGTCATTGGCCTCGCTGATCAACGCCTCATACATCCCCAATGCGCCCAGCTCCTGCCAGCGGCCAAGGTTGAAGGCAATCTGGGTTTTCAGCTCATCGCGCAGATGGTGGCTGGAGCATTTGTCACTGAGAAACTTGCGCAGCATGTCACTGGCAACCCTCTGATCATTTGATAAAGCAAATTCCATAGGGTTCTCCTTCAGGACCGCGGCAGACCAAGTACGCGCTCGGCAATGATGTTGCGTTGAATTTCGTTGCTGCCCGCGTAAATTGGCCCGGCAAGGGAAAACAGATAGCCATCCACCCAGCGAGACGCCTCATGGTCCGCTGGGTCCGGGCAGACTGCGCGTGCGCCCAGAATCTGCAAGGCGGTTTCATGGAGTTTGATATCCAGTTCCGACCAGATGATTTTGGTGACAGAGGCTTCTGCACCAATGGTCTTTCCGCCCATGATCTGGCTGGCGGTGGAGTAGATCGATACGGCATAAGCATGCGCTTCCATCACGGTTTGCGTGACGATGCGCTTCAGCTCAGTGCTGCAACTCGTCATGTTGGCTTTGTAAAGCTCAACCAGCGCCTGCGCCGTAGCCTGAAAGCGGCCCGGCGAGCGCAGCATCAGACCCCGCTCAAACCCTGCCGTCGCCATGCAGATGGACCAGCCCTGACCTTCCTCCCCCACACGATGATCAAGCGGGACGCGGACCTCATCAAGTATCAGCTCTGCAAACCCGGTTTCGCCATTGATCTGCGCAATTGGTTCGCGCTGAACACCAGGAGCGGTGAGGGGAAACAGAATCAGCGACAATCCCTTGTGGCGCTTCTCGCTCTCATCAGTACGGAACAAGCCAAACGCCCAATCTGCCATCACCGCACGTGACGACCAGATTTTGTGACCAGACAACAGGTAATGATCGCCATCGCGCACCGCTTTAGCGCGCACCGCTGCCAGATCCGATCCGGCCTGCGGCTCGGACCAGGCTTGCGCCCACACCTCATCGCCGCAGGCCATCTTGGGCAGGAAGCGCTGCTTTTGCTCTTGCGTGCCAAACTCCATCAGCGTTGGCCCCAGCAGGAAAATGCCGTTCTGGTTCACCCGCAGTGGGGCTTTGGCGGCATAATATTCCTCTTCAAAAATGAGCCAGCGCAGCAGGTCCAGCCCGCGACCACCGTATTTTTCCGGCCAGCTGACCGCACTCCAGCCCCCGGCATGTAATTTCTTTTCCCACTCGCGGTGCGCTTCAAAACCCACATGAGAGCCATCAAAGGAGGGCAGGGGCTGCTTGGGCACGTTCGCACTCATCCACTGGCGCACCTCATGGCGAAACTCAATTTGCTCTTGCGTGTAATTCAGTTCCATCCTCAGGCCTTCTGTTCCGCTTTGTTGGCGTGCGCCATTGCTTTTGCATCCAGCCCACCCAGTGTATGACCGCTGAGCAGCTCGTTCTGGGCATGGGCGAAGTGGTGCATGTGATAGACCGCATCCAGCGCCGTGTGTTTGCCGCGCAGGTCTTCCGCATGATTGACGGCCTGTTTAACCAGCCAGTTGCCAAGCGGCGGCCTGCTTGCAATCTTGCCCGCCATGTCGCGCACGGTGTTTTCCAGCTCCTGCGCCTCAACCACCCGGTTGACCATGCCGTATGTGCCAGCCTCCTGTGCGCTCATGCGCTCGCCCAGCAGCAAAAATTCTTTTGCAACGCGCGGCGGCAACTCAAACGGATGGGCAAAGTACTCCACGCCGGGAATCCCCATGCGCGCCACCGGGTCTTGAAAAAACGCCGTCTCGCAGGCGACGATCAGATCGCAGACCCACGCCAACATGAGACCACCAGCGATGCAGCCTCCATGAACCATGGCAATGGTCGGCTTGGGCAGCGCCCGCCAGCGGCGGCACATGCCCAGATAAACTTCATGCTCGCGGGTATAAAGAAACTCCGCCCCTTGCCGGTCTGTGTGCGTTGGCAACAAACCGATGCGGGAGAAATCCTCATTAACGTCCCGTCCGGGAGAGCCAATATCGTGGCCTGCGCTGAAATGTTTGCCCGCACCACGCAAGACAATCACCTTCACCTGGCTGTCATCAGTCGCCTTTGAAAACGCCCGGTCGAGGGCATAGGTCATCTGCGAGTTTTGTGCGTTGTGAAATTGCGGCCGGTTCATAGTGATCCATGCAATCGGCCCGTCGACCTCGTATAAAACGGGTGTATCAGTCTCATAGTGAGGCGTACTTGAACCGGCTCTTGCCATTGAACAATCCTTTACAAGTATCAAAGATGTTCAACAGCAATAGCGCGGTTTGCGGGGCTGCAAATCGTCCTAATGGACGACTTTAAGCGTGGACGTAACTGTTTTGGCGGGATTTGTGAAAGTCAGCCATTGTGCTGTCCAGCTGATCAGCTTCACAGCGCAAAACAATCTCGCCGCGCTGCATGATCAGGGCATTATCTGCATAAGGAGCTGCAATTTTTATGTGCTGATCTACAATGACGATCGCGGTTCCCTGCTGGGCCCAGTCCTTTAAGAATGATAGGATCGGCGGCAGTAGAGCCTGGGCAACCCCCAGGGACGGTTCATCGCACAACAGCAGCTTTGGCCCCGCCACAAAGGCTTGCGCCAGCGCCAGAATTTGCTGCTGTCCGCCAGACAGATCATGGGCCAGAGCGTCTCGTTTTTCCGCCAGAATGGGAAACAGATCAAAAATCTGCGTCACCATCTGTTGGAACGAAGATCGCACATGCGGCAGGCCCGCCACCCCCAGCCGCAAATTGTCATAAACGCTGAGTTCAGGAAACACCCGGTGCCCGTCCAGCACCAGTCTGAGGCCATTTTGCGCCACTTGCTCCGGGGCGAGGTTGGCAATGGAGTTGCCCTCAAACAGGATTGACCCGGAGGTCGGTTTGATGAACCCGGCAAGCACGCGCATGAGCGTGGATTTGCCTGCGCCGTTTTCTCCGCCAATCAGCAAAATCTCACCCGGCTTGATGGAAAAGGAAACATCCTGCAGCACGGGAATGCTGCCATACCCGGCGACCAGTTGGTTGACTTCAAGCATACGCGCCTCCGATGAACAGGTGCTGGACTGCAGGGTCCGTTGCCAGTGCCTGCGGTGTCCCGCTTGCCACCACAGAGCCAGTCTCCAAAACCGTGATCCGGTCTGCAATGTTCCACACAAGGTCCAGATCGTGCTCCACAATCACAATGGCGATCTGTAGTTTTTCTTTTAGGAGGAACAATAGGTGAGAAAGCTCCGCCCGTTCCGTGCCCGATAAGCCGGCAGCTGGTTCATCCAGCAACAACACATCTGCTCCGGCAAAAATCACCCTGATCACCTCTAAGAGCCTGCGCTGACCATGGGCCAGCAGCGCTGGACTGTCCTGCCCGTAAGCCGCCTCATACCAGTTGGCAAGCGATTGCAGCTGTGGGTCCAGCGGCGTGCTGCGTGCATCCAGCCC
>NZ_LCWX01000074.1:7732-9490 GCF_001431305.1 Pseudovibrio sp. POLY-S9 | reverse complement strand
GATCTGGATGTTATCCCAGACAGACAGCTCCATGAACACGCGCGGTTTTTGGAAGGTGCGGCCAATCCCGGCCTTAGCAATTTGCGCCGGGGC
The DNA here is from genome assembly GCF_001431305.1 of Pseudovibrio sp. POLY-S9. Taxonomy (NCBI): domain Bacteria; kingdom Pseudomonadati; phylum Pseudomonadota; class Alphaproteobacteria; order Hyphomicrobiales; family Stappiaceae; genus Pseudovibrio; species Pseudovibrio sp. POLY-S9. The sequence goes on along the minus strand of NZ_LCWX01000074.1, from coordinate 9,397 downwards.
CTTTCTGGCAACACTAACCCCGTTGATCAGATAGGAACCGGCAGTCATGTGGCTGAAGCCTGATAAAACATTGAGCAGGCTGGTTTTGCCCGATCCATTTGCACCAACAAGCGCGTGAATCTCGCCGCGATGCAGGTCAAAATCCACCCCATCAAGCGCCACAACATGCCCAAACCGCTTCACCACATTCTGCGTTGCGATAATGGCTGTGCCTCTCGTTTTGGCCTGTGAGGTGATGAGCCCGTCCATCACTTTCATGAAGGGCTTGAGGTCAAAGCCCGCTCCGCGTTTTGCCCCGCTGAGCTTTTTGCGTCTCCAGCCATCCAGTGTGCCCACCAGACCATCTGGCATTGCCAGCACGATGAACAAGGTGACAACACCGTAAATCAGCAGGCGATACTCGACAAAATCCACCAGCAGAACGTGCGGCAGAATATAGATCACCCAGATGCCAACGATTGGCCCGAATATCTGCCCGCGCCCGCCAACAACCACGATGAAAAACAGCGTGAAGGACAGGTCAATCAAAAAGCTTTCCGGGGAAACGAAGCCCACCACAGGTACATAAAGCGCGCCCGCCAGACCCGTGCCGATAGAAACGATGGTAAACGCCAGCGCGCGCATATAGCCCGGCCTGATGCCAAGCGAGCCCGCAGCTTCCCGGCTTTCTGCGGCAATGCGCATGCGCCGTCCAAGACGCATATTACGCAAGCCATAGTGCAGGCCGATTGCGCCAAGGGGCAGCAGTGTCAACAGCATGTTGAGATAGGAGAGGGGGCCGATGACCGGTTGGGTCAAGCTGGGCACAAAATAGCTGATGCCGTTGATGCCATAGGTGAACTCGTCGAACTCAATCAGCAGCTGCGGGAAAACAATTGCCGCACTCAAAGTGACAAAGCCCAGATGAAAGCCCTGCACCCGCAAGGCTGGCAAAGCAAACAGCAATCCGCCCAAAGTAGCGCACAGCATGGCAAGGCCAATGCCAACGCCAAAGGAGAGCCCGTAAACCCCGCAGCCTAGAGCGAGACCATAGGTTCCCATGCCCAATATGGCACCTTGACCAAAGCTCTTCTGGCCTGCATCCACAAACAGAAAGTTCTGCAAGATTGCAACTGTCAGATAGATATGAACCAGCTGAAAGGTGTGATCCCAATAGGAGCTGCCCAAAAAGGCAGGCCCCAGCCCGGTGATCACAATGGCAATCAGCGCCAGTTTGAACTGCAGCTTATCCGATTTGAATTCACGTTTAGGAGCATCGCCAAGGCCAGCAAGGCTCTCATCGTGTTCAAGGGGGAGTGTGTTGAGACTTACCATGGTTACACCCTGCGCGCCGTTGCTTTGCCAAACAGCCCCTGTGGCCAGAACATCAAAATCGCCACCAGAATGATCAGCGATCCTAAATCCTGATAGGCCCCACCAATCTGATAGGCGGTCAACATGGCCATCACCCCAATCAAAGGCCCGCCAATAAGAGCCCCAGTGTTGTTGCCGATTCCACCAACAACAGCTGCGATAAAGCCGTTCATGACATAGCGCAGCCCAGCATCTGGACTGACAGAGACAATTGGAGCCAGCACAAAGCCGCTGATGCCAACAATCAGGCCAGAAATCGCAAAGGCAGTGAGTTGCAGCCGTTTCACATTCAGGCCAGCCGCGCGCGCGGCC
>NZ_LCWX01000074.1:0-7631 GCF_001431305.1 Pseudovibrio sp. POLY-S9 | reverse complement strand
TCATAATCTTGCGAGAGTGCACTGATCGCCAGCCCGGACAGGGTTTTCTTCAAAAACCATTGCAAAAATCCGTAGCAAACGAACATGGCCAGAATTGCAGCAAAAAATGCGCCGGGCGTGGTGACACCGAACAGGTTTATTTTTGGCAGCGGATCGCGCACCGCATAGGCAAACGGGCCATAAACCAGCATCAAAACAGCCGCAATTATCACTGATACTGAGACGGTTGAAATCATCCAGCTGTCCTGGCTGGCGCTATCCTCGCGCAGCGGCCACAGTGTGAGCCAGCCTTGGGCCGCCGAAAACCCTGCAATGATAAACCCGGCCACAATCGCCATCAGCCCCCAATGCAGTAGGCCGCTGTTTTGCGCCAGAAAGTAAACGGCAAAGCCGCCAAGAATGAAAATATTGCCTTGCGCAAAATTCAATATGCGCGTGGCATTGTGAACAATGTTAAAGCTCATCGCGATGATGGCGAACAAGGATCCGATCGCCACGCCACGAACTATAATAACCCCAAATTCATAGAGCATAGTCCCTCCCACAACTCGCCGTGCCTCACCCTGAAGAGAGGCGTTTTAATAAGCGGTGCACTCTAGAACTAGCAGATTACGTAGGATCACATAGATAAACATCATGCAATTGGATGATGGAGACGGTTGTTAAAGGCCAAATCATGAGCTTTATCGAAGTAATAGGGCCATCGCGTCCAGATCCTTGCGCATATTATCGACATAATCACGCGCCTTGGTCTGGTTCTGTTGCACTCGCGCGCTGGTATAAAGCCCTGCCAGAGCATAATCTGCTATAATTTCAGCAATCTCTTGCGGCTCCAGACGGCCGCTGCTCTGGTACCAGCGCAATGTCCAGTTCACCATGCCAATGATCGCAAAGGCTGTCACCTTGCAGTCCACATCGCGAAACTCACCACAGGCAATGCCCTCTTTGATGCAGCGCACGTGAAAATCAAAAATGGCCCGGCGGGATATGTTGTAGTTCACGAGCAGCCGTTTTGGAATCTGGGTTTCAAGCCGGGCCAGAAGCTCAAACCTGTCGCCGCTGGTCAGTCGGCGCACAACCCCGTCTGTGATAACCGATCGCAATCGGCTGGACGGTGTCTGGTCTTTATCAGTTGCAATCTGCTCCAGCCGCAAAGACGGCTCAAGGGCTTCTTTCTCGATGAGATCTGCCAGAATTTCATCTTTACCCTTGAAATAGTAGTAGATGGTGGAGCGCCCGATATTCAGCTCCTTGGCGATACTGGCGATACCGCATTTTTCATAGCCGATTTCATCGAACATATGCGCGGCGGTATCCAGAATCTGATCCCGCATGAGCGCATTGCGCAAAGTGTCTGGCCGCCTTTCTTCGTTCGACAGCTCCCCCTCAGATAAGGCATGGTCTTCAAGTTCACCGTTCACCATCAACAATCCCCGACATTCAAATGAACCCTATCACTAGCACTAGTTACTGGTAGATTTCAAATAGGCCAGCAACACCCATGCCGCCGCCAACGCACATTGTAACAACCCCATAGCGCACTTGACGCCGCTGCCCCTCTGCCAGCACGTGCCCAGCCAGTCGCGCACCTGTCATGCCAAACGGGTGACCAATCGCAATGGCCCCGCCATCCACATTCATCAGCTCAGGGTCTATCTGTAAAACTTTTTGGCAGTAAAGGGCTTGCGATGCAAACGCCTCGTTCAGCTCCCAAAGGCCAATGTCCTGTATTTTCAAACCGTGCTTTTTAAGCAGAGCAGGCACCGCCAATGCAGGCCCTATGCCCATCTCCTCCGGCGCAACGCCCACCGTGCTGACACCGATCAGGGCCCCCAGTGGCTTGAGACTGTTTTGGCTGGCGGCTTTTGAGCTCATCAAAACCAGTGCCGCGGCCCCATCCGACAATTGGGAGGAGTTGCCCGCCGTCACATGTTCCCCGGACTTGATAACCTCGCCCCCTGAATAGACACAGGGCAACCCAGTGAGCCGGTCGAGACTGGTTTTGCGCACCCCTTCATCGCGAGTCAGCGTCACCGTTTCATAGGTGGTTTCTTCCCCATCAATCCGTTTGGAGGTGGCAAGGGGAGCCAGCTCTTTGTCAAACCGGCTTGCCTCTTGTGCTTCTAATGTCCGGTTATAACTTTGCAGCGCAAACTCATCCTGATCCTGCCGGGTGATGTTGTAGCGTTTGGCAACAATCTCACCTGTTTCGATCATGGGCATATACATGTGCTGGGATTGCGCGGTCACCGCTACAGAGCGGGACCGGTAGGTGTTCTTGTGCTGATTTTGGGTGAGGGAAATGGATTCCACCCCCCCAGCAACCACACACTCCATGCCATCAAAGGTGATCTGACGCGCTGCGATTGAGATTGCCATCAGCGAGGAAGAACACATCCGATCCACACTCATGCCCGGCACGCAATGGGGCAGGCCCGCTGCCGCCGCACTCAACCGACCAATGTTATAGCCCTGCGTGCCTTGCTGTGCAGAGCAGCCCATCACCACATCACTGACCTGCTCGCCGGAAAGACCAGCTCTGTTGAGCGCCTCGCGGACCACATGACCTGACAGCAAAGGGGCCTCCGTGTTGTTGTAAGCGCCCTTATAAGCCTTGCCTACCGGAGTTCTGGCATACGAAACAATGACTGCATCAAGCATAAAAGATCCTTTGACTAGCATTTATTGGCCAATGAAACTGCGAGTATGGCCGCGTTTGCTGCTACAAACCTCACCCATGAGGATGATTCGGAGTGACTCTTTCCTGTAATATATGACGAATTTTATACGCAGTGCCCAATATTTGACGGATTGTCTATTATTGGTCATAACTGTACAAATTCGTCAATCTGACGCAGCGAACCAGGGAGGTTACTGCACTGTTATGGGGGGAGACATGACGCATACAGATACATTGACAGGCCGGAAGTTGGACGCGGTTGAGAAAACCTATGAGATTTTGAGCAATGACGGCTCCGTCGAACATGTACTGGAAATCATTCGCACCGTCCTTCAGGCCCGCTGGCTGGTTTTGGAGATTCAATCCCTCGAAGGCCATCAACGCGACCGGCAGGTGTTTTACACGGCCACCCACAATGCTGAGCTGCAAAAGTCGACCAACTCCTGCGATGCGATCATCACACATGGTACGACCTCAGACAGCCAATACCGGCTTTATCTGCATGGTTTGAGCGTGAAAAATGACCTGATTGAGCAGACCGCCTCCGATCTGCTGCGCCATTTATGCCGTGCCTACAACCTGGCAAAGCAGCAACAGCGTGTGCAGGTGGAGCATGGCTTTTATGTTGCAACCCTGGACCGGCTGGCGGTGGGAACCATCTTCTTGAACAAGCACGGCAAGATTTTACAGACCAACAAGATCGCGCAGGACATTTTGGACGCCAAAGATGGGTTGATGCGCATTCGTTCCAATCTTGCCGCCAACGATCCGCAGACAAACACACACTTGCAATCCTGTTTGCGCGCCCGGCCTGAGCCTGAAGAAGAGCACGAAGATTCGTTACCACTCATTGTACGTAGATCCTCTAACAAAAGAGATCTTGGAATATTGATAAAACGCACAGGAGCTCAGGGTACGTCGAATAAGGATGTTGCGACAGTAATCATTCTCCGCGATCCTGATCACTCCACCCCGATCGAAAAGCTGGCTTTGCGTAAACTGTTTGCCATGACCTCTGCTGAAGCCGAGGTCGCCTGCCTGCTCACTGCTGGCAAAACACTCGATGATGCAGCCAGCACGCTCAACATCTCCAAAAACACAGCTCGCACACACTTGCGTTCAATCTTCTCCAAGGGGGATATCTCTCGGCAAACAGAACTTTTGCGGGTGATCCTTTCCAGTGTTGCTGTTTTTGGTTAAGCACGAATGGCTTTGTCAGGTTATTTTGATCTAAATGTTAGAAGGTGCTAAAAGGTTCTTTATGCGCACAATTCTGCCGTGTAGTCGCTCCACAAGCGGAACGCATCAGCGCGCGCATGGTGATATGAGGCGGCAGAAAGACGGTGGCGTTTGGGGCGGAAGAGAGCAGCCACTTGATCGTGAACAGATAGAAATCTCTGAGCATGTCGTGGAGATTTGAAACGGCCCATAACCTTTTCACGTCGTCGCATATGGCGATGAGAGGCTTCTGCCCGGTTGTTCAAGCCTTTGTGCTGGCGGTGCTCCAAATCTGAGGCGATCTCTTTTTTCGCAGCACCATAAGAGCCAAGCTTGTCCGTGACCAATACGCGAGGCATGCCCCAGCGTTTGAAAAGCTTATAAAAGAAGCGCTTGGCTGCTTTTGTGTTTCGTCCAGATTGCAACAAAAATGTCGAGAACATCACCATTCCGGTCTACCGCACGCCACAGCCAATAAGTGACGCCATGGATTTTGACCAAAACCTCATCTAAGTGCCAGTTATCATTGGGCGCAGGCCGGTCCCGCCTGATTTTACCGGCAAAGACATGCCCGAATTTATTCACCCAGTCCCGGATCGTTTCGTAGGAAAGTACAACTCCCCGTGCTGCCAGAAGATCTTCAACATCACGGAGGCTCATTGCAAAACTGTGATAGGTCCAGACGGCCTAGCCAATGATACTACGTGGAAAGCGATAGCCCTTTAGGGCAGGTAAAATGTCAAGACAGAGCATGGGTAGCATATACAGAAACTCAAAGCTCTAAACAACTTGGCGATACCTTGGAGATTACTCGGGCTTCCGGAACAGCTGGATTCCCCAGGCCAGTTGACCGGTATCCGCGCTGTCGACCCAGTTCTGGAGACCCGCTGCCATCTTGTCGAGATATTCTGCTGATGCCCCTTCGTTGCGCAGCCGATCGTAGTTGGCTAGTAGTTCTCCGCGGACTCTGTGGTAGTGCTTCCTAAGCTGATGGGTCATATCTCGCTGGTTGGAGATCTGGAAACCAAGCGCCATCGCCGCTTCGCGATAGAAGCGGAATGAGCCCAAGCTGTTGAGCTGCAAGCGATCATAAACGGGTTGAAGTGCTGCAGGGTCGGCATCATCCGCCTGCATTGGATCGGTAAAAATGAAGTAGCCGCCCGGTTTCAGAACGCGATATACTTCCTTTAGAACCTGCTCGCGTTGATCAGAGTGCAAAATTGCATCCTGGCTCCAGACGATCTCAACGCTTTCGGCTTTTTCCGGTATGTCCTCAAAGGCCCCGTGAACGACGCGAATTTTGTCCTTGAAACCCTGTTGAACATTGCGATGCCGATTGGTGTCATTCTGGACATCCGAAATGTTCAGGCAAATCGCTTCACAACCAGCTTCCTTGACCACCTTACGCATTGCGCCGCCGTAACCTGAGCCAATGTCAAGCACCGTGGCGTTTGCGTCCAGGTTGGGCAGTATATTGACCATTTCATCAATGGTGAGGTCTGACGCCTCCCGGATATCGCTGGTTGTGTCGTAAAGTCCAATATGTAGATCCTGACCACCCCAGACAATGCTGTAGAAAGTGTCCGCATCATCACTGTCGTAGTAAGACTCCGCAATCTCCCGAATATCCTGCTTACCCTCTTCAAGCTGGGCCCCGCCCCAGCGCGCAAGATGCAGGCTGGACTTCTCCGCGATATGGATAAAAAAATCGGGTGCGCTGTCAGCAAAGGTTTCTTGAAAGTCGCCATAGGTGCGGACGCGCTCGAAACCGGCCTCTGACAATAGCTTGCGCATGTAGTTCTTGCGCACCGGACACATGTTGAGAGTGAATTCGGCACCATCAGGAAAGCTGTATTTGAAGCGTGCGAGACCTTCGTCAAGATACTCCGGCTCCGCCCGCACTTTCTCACCAGCATAGTAGTATTTGTGTTTGTTGGAATAGTCCTTATTGTCGAGCATTGCATCGTAATTGCGCTGATCAATTATCAGGATTCCGTCGTGCTTCAGCGCCGCATAGAATTCTGCCAGAGCCCTGCGACGGTCGCTTTCTTGATGCAGATGTGTGAAGGAATTGCCGAGACAAATGATAGCGTCGTATTTGCCCTGAATGTCACGATTGAGCCAGCGCCAATCCGCTTGGACGGTTTTCAGGATCATGCCGCGCTTTTGACCGTTTTCAAATGCTTTGGCCAGCATCGCGGCAGAGCCGTCCGCAGAGGTGACATTGAATCCGGATCTGGTCAGGCGGACCGAGTGGAAGCCTGTGCCGGTGGCGACGTCCAGAACACTTTCCTTACCTCGGGCGCGCAACACGTCCATGAAAAACTGACCTTCGCTGTCAGCCCGCGCCTCCCAGTCGATGAGTTCATCCCACTTTTCGACAAAGGCCATGATGTATTCGACGCGGTAAAGGTCGGTTTCCCGGTCCTCTGTCGGATCCAGGCCATAGGTCTGTTCGTCCAGTTGCAGTTCGGCATTTGTCGCCAACTGTTCAGACTGCATGAAATCAATCCCCTTTGTGGTCGGTTTGAAACGGCCCAAGCGAGCCGCGGCGCGCACGCGCTCATACGCCTCCCATGTAAGGGCAACGCAAAACAGAACTGCTTAGTTTCAGATCCGGCGATGAAGTGCTGTGAAGCACAAATGGAGGCAAAAAGGCCTAACAGGTTTAGGCCGGGTGCCAGATCCGGCGGCAAAAGACGCGCAGATGCAGCTCAAGATGGCCGCAAAAGGATCGATAAAGCGATTGGAGCTTCGATGAACTATGTAAATGGCGCGCGCCCATCAGCTAAAAAGTGGCTAGACCCTAACAAACACCCGGTTCATTACAACAGTTGGCTGGGGAAATGCCTGAAAAACGAAGCGAGAACCTACCCCAAACTTCTGTTTTTTATAATCTAAATTTTTTCAAAACTTTTTATGCAGCCCACCACGACGCCCGGTGTCATCCGCTGGCAGGCCTGGAGATCGTAGTCCAATTGCTGGTATCGCCAAGTTGTTTGAGCGCACGCGTGCTGGTATAGAGGCTGAATGAAGATACCGAATTCGTTTGCGCGCCTGAAAGGCTTTCGTTTTCCTCGTGAGGTCGTCGCCTATGCCGTCTGGGCGTACCACCGTTTTGCGATGAGCACAGCAGATGTGGAAGATCTTCTTGCTGAGCGCGGTGTTGTTGTCAGTCGGGAAACCGTGCGATCGTGGGTCAACCGCTTTGGTCGTCATTTTGCCGACTGCATCCGCAGGGATCGACCGAGGCCGAACGATAAGTGGCACCTTGATGAGGCTGTGATTACCATCGCCGGGGTGGAATACTGGCTCTGGCGCGCGATTGACGGCGATGGTGACGGCCTCGATATTCTGGTTCAACCGCGCCAGAACGCTAAGGCTGCCAACCGTTTTTTCGAGAAGTTGGTCAAGCAGTTTGGTGAACCACGGGTCGTTGTGACGGATAAATTGCGAAGTTACACCAAGCCGGTCAAAGCCCTTACTCCTGAAGCGGACCACCGAGCTCACAAGGGTTTGAACAACAGTATCGAAAACTCTCACCGACCGACGAGAAAGCGGGAGAAAATAATGGGCCGGTTCAAGTCGCCACGCCAGGCGCAGCGTTTTCTGTCTGCCCACGACCAGATCAACATCATTTACCGTCCCCGCCGCTACAAACTCTCTTCTCATTCCTACCGTCATGCAAGAACCGATGCTTTTGCCCTTTGGGCTGACTATACAGCTGAAATGA
>NZ_LCWX01000073.1:0-1788 GCF_001431305.1 Pseudovibrio sp. POLY-S9 | reverse complement strand
CGTGCACGCTGGCCTTCATCTTCAACAAACCTCCATGCGTTTTGCATGGCTTCAATCAAAGACCCTTCCGTGTAGCGAGCTGGTGCCTTTGTCTTCTTAGCATCAATGCTGACAGCTGAGACCCCCACGCCTTCACCGTTCCTCACTTGTGGCAATTCGGCCTCGTTATCTGAGGACGACCTGTCTTCGATGAACTCACTGTAAACAGCACGCCAGCCTGAATGAATTGTAGAGCGGCCCACAGTCTTGAAGACAACAGCCTGACCGTTCACCGGCACACTGATAGCAATCTGTGTCTGGTGATATTCGTAATCAGGGCCAAGCGCTGCAAGGAATGTCTTGGCTATGAAATCAAACAGCTTTCGCTCATCAGCGTTCAGCCCTGCAATGATCTTTGAAAACTGATCAATCACAGCTGGATTGGGGATGATGGCATGATGAGATTCACCAGCTAGTCCGGCATCTGAGAACACACCGCGTTTGCCTGTCCTGATTGTTGGTGCCTGCCAGTCGAGATCCTTCACATAGCCGCCGCCGACAAGTGCTGCAAACACAGCGCTTGCTCCTTCAACCATGTTCTCAGGAAGGTATCGCACGGCAGCGCGTGGGTAGGTTGTCAGCTTATGGATCTCATAAAGAGCCTGTGCCACATCCAATGTTTTCTTCGCCGTCCATCCCCATTTGGCAGCTTGTTTTTGCAAGCTTGGAAGATCAACGGGTTTGCCTGGAGCCTGACGCCGGTTTTCCTGTGTGACGCTGGCTGGGCCATGCCAACCGGTTGCTGCTGCAGCTATTGCTTCAGCCGTAGCCTTTTCAAAATAGCGCTCGCTGTCAGCCGGCCGGTGGTGAAGTTGGAACACGCCATGTTCACCTTGAACATCTGCAGTCAGTTCAAAGTAATCTCGCGGCTTGAAGTTGGAAAGCTCTTGCTCACGCCTGCAGACAATTCCAAGCGTTGGGGTGCGAACACGGCCAATGCCAATAACAGCACGCACGCCAGTAGGCACCAGTCTGGTCGTTGCGGTTCTGGTCAGACTGAGATTGAACACTTGATCGGCCTGAGCACGGGCGACCGCTGCATCATAAAGTGGTCGATACTCCGTGTTGGGCTTGGCAGAGGCAAACGCCTCGCGAAGTGTCTTTTCATCTTCTGCCGTAAACATTGCGCGCAGCACACGGCCTCTATAGCCGTAAAAATGCAAGAGGTTTTCGCCAATTGCCTGACCCTCGCGGTCGCAGTCTGTTGCAATGATGACTTGATCGGCACTGCTTAAAGCTCGCTTGATTTTATCAAGGCGCTCACCCTTACCGCTGGTTCTGTCAGCAACCAGCCCATACCGGCCACCTTGTGGGCGCAGCAGCTCTGAAGACCATGCTTTCCAATCCGGATTAGCCTCATCAGGAGATTGAAGCCGCAGCAAGTGTCCTTGTGCCGCCAGTACCTCTCCATACCGAGATCCAACGGCCTTCATGACATTGCGGGCTTGCGAGGGTTTTTCTGTAATGACGATTGATTTCATAGTGCCCCATGCAACTAAAATGGTTCATTTTGCGCGTGCTCGAAAAGGTGATTTCTTGAAAGTCTTCAGAGCGGAGGAGGCAACCCCAATCCAAATTTCAATCATCCAGATTCTACTTGAACAGTTTGGAGCTGCAAGCCCAATTCGACCAGGACGGTCGCAGGCTCAACCTTTTGGCTCTGACTGAGAGGCTGACACATGAGCCCGCCAGATGTGCGGACGGTTTCAGGTCTTCTTTAATCTGCCATCACAATCAATTCTTGAACAA
>NZ_LCWX01000072.1:0-338 GCF_001431305.1 Pseudovibrio sp. POLY-S9 | reverse complement strand
AAGAAGACAAAGGCACCAGCTCGCTACACGGAAGGGTCTTTGATTGAAGCCATGCAAAACGCATGGAGGTTTGTTGAAGATGAAGGCCAGCGTGCACGGCTGAAGGAAGCCAAGGGCATTGGTACACCGGCAACCAGAGACACCATAATTGAAGGGTTAAAGAAGCAAAGCTTCCTCTCTGTCACCAAGGGCAAACTCTTTGCAAGCGATACGGCTATGCAGCTCTATCATCTTCTGCAGGACCGGTGTCCTTCACTCCTTGATCCAGCAACGACAGCAGCAATGGAAGCGCGACTTGATGACATTGTGAGTGGTCGAGCCGGTGCTGATGAAATCAT
>NZ_LCWX01000071.1:159720-161011 GCF_001431305.1 Pseudovibrio sp. POLY-S9 | reverse complement strand
CCATCGGGGAAATCTGCGACCTCTACAATCCGACAGAATGCTGGAACTACTTCAAAGCCGCAGGATGCATCTCAAATTAATCTCGAAACGCTTTAGTGATGCGTGAAAGCCTTCAAAGAATGCTTTTCTCAGGTTGGACCAATTAAAGTCCCCATTTTTGAAGCGTTTCGTCGGCAGTACTCCCCCATCCCGCAGATGATCGATTGAAATATGCCAGAACGGCAGCTCAATCGCGTTTTGCAGCGCAACTGCAGTGGTTGACTTTCCGCTACTTGAGGGACCGTGCAGAATAATAATTTGCCCGTTCATATTGGTATTCCATAAAAAATCAAAAGCTTAGAAATGCGGACTGATCTCATAAATCCAGAGAGCCCGTGGATGGCGAGTCAGCCAACCAAAATCATTGCACACTTAAATCTGATACCAAACCAACCATAGTTTTTTACCCACCTGCGCTGCTTTGCCACAAAAGCAACATGAACCAAAAGCATATGAAAAACAGCAAAGTTTATGATAATTAGGCAGATATAGCTTTTTTGAGGTAAAGACCTCGCGGGCACTCGGGTTCAGCTTGGGATTTATTTGTGACGGACTTCAATAGGGTCTGCAAAACCTGTGCGCTGAAGCATGGGGGTGTGCTTTCGTGAACACCTTCACACTGAGAGCATCATTACAAAAGCACATCGGCAATTTGGGCGGGCGCAGGGAAGCAATAATGTATATAATCCGACACCTTATGGTGCCAGCACTGCTGAGTACTGGACTGGTCTTTTCTGTTCCTGTTTATGCGCAGGATACCTCTGCCCCGCAGCCCAAACCGACGTTTGAGGATGCTAAAGATCAGCAATCCTATTGGTTTCCAGAGACCGACCTCAAACTGCATCCCAGAATAATCTCTCGTCAGCTGCCCAATGGTATGCGGTATTTGCTGGTTCAGAGCCAATCCCCCAAGAATCAGATTGAGGTTCGTATGGCGGTTGATGCTGGCTCCTCCTTGGAAAAAGGGTTGGAACCGGGTGCTGCTCACTATTTGGAGCATATGGCGTTTAATGGTTCTACCAATGTGCCGGAAGGCGAGATGGTGGCCTTGCTGGAGCGCGCGGGACTGGCGTTTGGCGCTGGAACCAATGCAGCGACCACATTGAACAGCACCACATACCGCCTCTCTCTGCCTTCAGCGGATGCGGAGTTGCTGGACACTGCGCTGTTTATTATGCGCGAGACTGCAAGCGAACTGACGCTTTCAACAAGTGCTATTGACCGTGAGCGCGGTGTTGTTGCCTCTGAAGTG
>NZ_LCWX01000071.1:155366-159618 GCF_001431305.1 Pseudovibrio sp. POLY-S9 | reverse complement strand
CGCGGCAATTATGGCCCCGGTTATGATGCGCTGGTTGCCAGGTTTGATTACCTTTATCCAGGTGTAAAACCGCGGACCCTGCTGCCAGTTGGGACAATGGACGGCATTGATGCCGTTGACCAGGCAACCCTGCGCGATTTTTATGAGAGTTACTACACGCCCGGCCGGACCACAATGGTTGTGACTGGCGATATTGATGTTGAAGCAACAGAAGCTGCTATTCAAAAGCACTTTGCGGATTGGGAGCGCTCTGCGAATGCAGAGCAGCTGGACAGCGAAGAGCCCGATTTTGGGACATTGAAGGTTGCTGAGGCTCCGCGTGCTGCGCTTTTTGTAGAACCGTCTTTGCCTACCGTATTGAGCATCTATCTCATCAAACCCTCTCAAGAGCTGATTGATAACCAGCAAAACCGCATTCAGAACACGCTGCGCAGGATCGGGATCAGTATTTTGAAAGAGCGGCTGCGTGATGCAGCCCTTGCTTCTCACGATACAATGGTCACTGCTGGCACGAATTATTACAGCGAAGACTTTGCCGACACCGTTGTTGCCTGCGCCACCGTTGCCACCGACAAGTGGCAGGACGGTTTTGCGTTGCTGGAGCAGAAACTGCGGCAAACACTGGCTTATGGCGTGACACAGGAAGAAGTTGACCGGCAGTTGGTGAACCGGCTCAACTCACTGGAAGTCGCGGTTAAAGCGGAAGAGACCATTCCAAACTGTGCTATCGCCAATATACTCGTGCGCGATGTGCTCAATGAGAGTGTCACCACATCCTCTGCTGATGATCTGGCCTTCTTCCAGAAACACTTTTCTGATCTGAAAGCGCGGCAAGTCTCAAAGGCACTGCTTGAGCTTTGGGAAGATGCAAAACCAAACCTGTTTATGACGACTGCCGAGGCCTTTCCAAATGCAGAAGAGGCCATTCTTTCCGTGTTTGAAGAGAGCCAGAAGCAGCCGGTCGCAGCCTTTGAAGCAAAGTCGCTGACCAGCTTTGACTATGAAAGCTTTGGCCCCAAAGGCAAAGTTGCTCAACAGACAATCAGCAGTTTTGGGCAGATTCGCTCTTACACTTTTGAAAACGGAGTGGTGCTGAACTTTAAGCAAACGGACTTTGACAAGGGCAAGGTGTTTGTCTCCCTGCGCACGGGTCGCGGTATTGAAGACTTACCTGCTGATAAAGATGGTTTGGCCGGTTTCTTCCAGAGTGCCTTTATTGTTGGCGGCCTTGGCAAGTACTCGGTTGCTGATCTGGACAAGGTTCTTTCTGGTACACAAGTTGGCGTTGGTCTTTCCTTTGGCGAAGATGGCATTTCCGGACAGTACGGAACAACACCGGACGACCTGAAGCTGCAATTGCAGGTGGTCGCGGCGTATCTAACAGATCCGGCATATCGTCCTGAGGGGCAAGCGTTTTACCAAAAGAGCCTGAAAGAGACCTACAAGAACTTCCGCAGCTCTGCTGAAGCTGTTCGTGGTCGCGAGTTCTCCCGCATTTTGCATAGTGGCGACAAACGCTGGGGTGCAGGAAGTGAAGAAGCTTTGCTGGAGCGGAACTATGAGGAGCTGAAGCCAATCATCTCCCGCATCGCTCAAAAGGGCCCGATCGAGATTGGTATTGTAGGCGATCTTGAGGTTCAAACCGCTCTGGATGCGGTTGCCGAGACTTTCGGTGCTTTGCAGCAATCCTTTGAGGCTCCAAAGCATAGCTACGCAACTGGTATTGAGTTTCCGGAGGCGCAAGCTGTTTCTTTGACCCATGAGGGTGACAGTGACGCGGCGCTTTTGCAGCATTATTGGAAAACCAGCGATGATGCAGATGCAACGCAGAGCTATACACTGCAGTTGTTGCAGGGCGTCATAGAGCTTCGGCTGCGCGATAAACTGCGTGAGGCTATGGGCGCGACTTACAGCCCTTATGCGTTCAGCATGAACTCCAACACAATCAAAGGGTTTGGCTATATTGGAATGTCCAGCAAGTTGAAACTGGATGATGTGGATGCGGCGGAGACTGTTTATCAGGATATCGTCAAAGAGCTGCAGGTGAAGGGCAACATCACAGCGGATGAGTTGCTGCGTGCGCGTCAACCTATTCTGGAAGCCATGAACAATGCCGAACACAGCAATGGATTGTGGTTTGAACTGGCAAGTCAGGCTGTAAGCTATCCTGAGGCAATCCAGCGCTATCAGAATTACACGACAATTCTGGAGCAGATCACCCCGGACGATCTGGTCGTGGCAGCATCGGATTTTCTGGTGCCAGACCGGAATGTGACGCTGAAGATTCTGCCGCAATAAGGCGAACTGGAAAACGCAGGGTTTGGGCCCTGCGTTTTTGTTTGAAGTGCTTTAAGAGACTTGCTGGCGATACTGGATGACTGGCAGGCCGCCAATGCCCCAGTCCTCAAGGGCAACCTCATCAATCACCACAAAGGTCGTGCTCGGTTTTTTGTTGAGTACGCGGGACAGAAGCTCTGTTACGCCTTGGATCAACTCGGCTTTTTCGTCTGCGGTTGGACCTTTGCCATCCGGTCCGCCTTCCCTGGTGATCTTGATGTTTACATATGGCATCAGCTTGCCTCCGGCTTTGCGATGTAAGTGAAGATCTTGGTCATGATCCGCCAGCCGTGCTGGTCTTTGGTCAGGGTGAGGAAGTCCAGATACTCGCGGTTCATCATGGTCATTGAGGCTTTGACGAAGGCCATTTGAGAGCCACCGAACTCCATAGAATGAATGCGGTCCTGTCGCGGCTCCCCTTTGCTTGCGGGCGGGATACGGCGATCCACCATTTCGAAGTACTCACTCAGGGACTTATGCATGTAGTCCCCTTCGATCATGTTGACGTAGCGCGCATCGGGGTGGAACACCTCAGCCAGAGCCTTGGTATCGGCGTGGTAAAGGCCGTCAAAATAGCCTGTCATCACTTTCTGAACTTCTGCAATGGCTTGTGGGTTGCTCATCAGATCAGGCCTTCAGCTTTCATTGCGGCCTGTGCCGATGGGCGCTCGCTTGTGCGCTGGACAAAGGCAGCGAGGGACGGCCAGTTGATCAGATCGACGCCGACGAAATTTGACCAGTTGCAGACGACGAACAGATACGCATCCGCAACAGAGAACTCCGCACCCAAGAGATAGGCTCTGCCGTCACTGAACAGAGCCTCCAGATAGTTGAACTTGGCGGCAACGTTCTTTGCGGCCTTTTCCTTGTCCTGTGTGGTTGCTGATGCGGTGAAGAACGGGGTGAATGCTTTATGGAGTTCTGAGCTGGTGAAGTTCAGGTACTCCTGCAAACGCGTGCGGGCAACAGTTCCAGCTGCTGGAGCAAGCCCGTGTTGCGGGTGATTGTCTGCGAGGTATTGGAGGATTGCAGCGCCTTCGGTGAGCACTTCTCCTGACGCCAGCTGGAGCGCAGGAACGTAGCCTTTCGGGTTGATGGTTTTGAAATCTACGCCCGTGCTGGTCGTCCCTGCATCGGTGTCGACGCTGTCGATCTCGTAGGCGGCTGCGATCTCATTCAGCGTGATGTGTGTTGCCAGGGAACATGCGCCGGGTTTGTAAAACAGTTTCATTGGAAGCTCTTTCCTCAAGGTGGTTGTTATCAGGCTTTGAGGAAGTAATGCCTCTCATGATTAATTGATAATATTGAATATTCACGATAATGATTAGAAATTCAGATCATCTTGAGTGAGCGTATTCTATGACTTATGAGCAGCTGGTTGTTTTGCATGCGATTGTGACAGAAGGGACTTTTCGCGGTGCGGCGGATCGCCTGCACAAGTCTCAGTCCGCCATCAGCCACATGCTCAAGAAGTTAGAGGCCGAGATTGATATGGTTCTGCTGTCCAGAGAAGCGTATCGACCTAAACTGACGCCTGCGGGAGAGGTCTTTTACCGGCAAGCCATTCGCGTGATGCAGCAGATGAATGAGCTGGGTAGTCTGGCTAAAACGTTGAATGCAACACAGGAGGCTGAAGTCTCGCTGGCGATTGCGGCAACGTTGCCGTTACAGCGCGTTCTTGAGGTTATTGGCCATGTGCGGGCGAAGTTCCCGGCAACCCATATTCACCTGTCCCGCGAGAGCATGAGTGGTCCGATTGAACGGCTGCTCCATGACCGGGCTGATATTATTATCGCCAGCATGGATGGTGTGCCCGTTGAACAGGTGGAAGCGGTGTCTTTTGCGGATGTTACCATCTTGCCCGTCGCGCACCCCGCGTTTGAGCCTGCGCAGAGTAAGCATATGAAAACCATAT
>NZ_LCWX01000071.1:149295-155267 GCF_001431305.1 Pseudovibrio sp. POLY-S9 | reverse complement strand
CTGAAATGCAGACATATACGCAGATTATCGTGGCAGACAGCGGCAGCGGGGCCCTCAGCCAAAGCCGGGATTTGTTGCCGGGTGGTTTGCGTTGGACGGTGACGGACTTTTCCGCCAAGAAGGAGATCCTACAGGCCAAGCTCGGTTGGGGTGGCATTCCCGAGCACATGATCATCGAGGAACTGGCGCGTGGCGAACTGGTTCAGCTGAACGTTGAAGGCTTCCAGCCACGCCAGTCCCGCCTGTTTCAGATCCGCAAGCGCGACAGAGACGTTGGCGTTGTCGCGCAAGCCATCTGGGATGACCTGATGGGAACCGAGGGCTGAGCAGGCACACTCCAGATCGCCTCATTACAGTCAGGCGAACTCCGGCTGTTTGTTAAACGTGAGTGTTTCGCCGTCTGCCGGGATCAGGAGTTTGTCGCTGACACCAGATTCTTCAGCCAGACCCCGTAGCTGCGTTCGCTTTACAGGGCAATGGTTTATGGCTTCCAGATGGTTTGCGATAACTTGTCCCGGTGCTAATCTGATGAACTCCATGATCTCATCCAGTGACATGAGAATGTCCTTGCCGATATCCAGACTTGCGTTGCCTGCTGCGACAACTGCGATGTCGGGCCTCAAGGTTTTGAGGCAGTGGCGGACATCTTTGGTGAGGACAGTGTCGCCGGAAATGTAGAGCGAGGGTGCATCAGGCAACTCGAGAAAGTAACCCACGCCGGGGCCCATGAATCTCGCAATCCAGCCGTAGCCGTGCACTGTTGGGATTGGGGTGATGTAACCGTCGAAGAAGGGTTGGCGTTGCTCATCCTTCAGCGGCACGGTGGGAATTCCCTTTTTCCCAATGAAATCCTCATCATCCAACCGGCAGTAAGTCGGGATCTTTTGGGAGAGCAGAAGTTTCTTTGCTGCTCCGTCCAAATGATCTGAATGGCCAAGCTGGCAATGCGTTACCAGTGCCGCAGTAAGACCCTCAAGGTTTTGCTGGGCACCATCAGGCAGCGGAACCATCGGATTTCTCCGGCTTTTATGTCGGATGAAGCTGTAGCTTGGCAGTGATCCAACCTTACCCAACATGGGATCAACCAGTATGAGGTGTTGCTTGTGCTCAATAATGAGGGTTGCATTGCGAAGAAAGTGAAGTTTCATCCTGACCTACTGCTCCAACCTGACCTTGGTCCGTTGATCCTAGTTTTTGGCAGGGAATTTGATATAGTCCGACTAGACACAAATCATACATAATCCGCCACATGAGATCTGAACATGACTTCAACCATTGCGATTTTGCTGCTGGAGAACTTTCTGGGGCTCGCAGCCTTTGGGTCCGCAGACATGTTCAAGACTGCAAACCAGATTGCAGAGGTGCGTGGCGACGAGGTCATGCCGTTTCAGGTCCAGACTTACTCTATAGATGGCGAGCCTGTTCGATCTTCAAACGGTATTTTGGTGACCCCTGATGGCTCTTTAGAGGATATTTTTGCACCTGATGTGGTGTTTCTTCCCGGCATTGGCACGACCTCAGCGCCGCAATGCACGATCAGCACAAACTGGTTCCGTGGTGTTGCTGAGCAACTTCAGCACTATTCTCAAAACGGCAGCATCATTGCTGCGAGTTGTACCAGCACGTTTCTACTTGCTGAAGCGGGACTGCTGGAGGGAAAGCAAGCCACAACAACCTGGTGGAAGCAGAAGGAATTTAGTGCGGCTTATGAAGGTGTGGAGCTGGCCGGTGATGAAATTCTCGTTGATGCAGGCAATGTCATTACCAGCGCCGCAGGCACTTCCTCTCTGGACCTTGCACTACATCTCATCAACCGGCTGGAAGGCCCTGCCCTTTCCAGATTATGTGCGCGATTTATGGTTCTTGAAGAAAACCGAGGCTTGCAGCAGCCCTTCATGATCCCGTGGCATGAAAAAACACGGGATGAGACGATTGAACGTGCGGACCAATGGGTGCAGAACAACTTGTCCTCACGCCCCCTCAAAGTACAGGAGCTTGCTGGCTTTTTGGGTATGAGCACACGCAGCCTGTTGCGGCACTTTAAGCGAGAACTGTCACTGTCTCCGCAGCAATTCATTTTGAACATCCGCTGTGAGCGTGCGAAGTCTCAGTTGGAGTATACGACGACACCAATAACCACGATCTCTGAGGCATTGGGCTATTCTGACGAGAACGCATTTAGGCGCTCGTTCCTTGCGCAGGTTGGCGTCTCACCAGCCCAGTACAGGCAGAAGTTTCGCAGGCAAGCACCTTAATCAGCAGGTGTTTTTTCTGGTACGATTGCAATCGCATCCACTTCAAACTCAATGATTTCCGTTGCGAGGACCGGCACTGGAATGAGTGTGCTTGCTGGTGGGCTGGCACCAAAGATTTCGCGGCGCTTTTTGTTGACATAGTCCAGTCTGGACTGGTCATGATCTTTAATCAGCACCGTGATTTTCACCGTGTCTTCCACGCTGCTCCCAGCAGCTTCGAGCGCTTTGATCAGGTTGTCGAACGTTCGGTCGACCTGTTCCTCAAAGGTGTTTGATCCATCCTTGGAAATGCCCACCTGACCAGCCACATATGCGATGCGAGCACCCGGAGCGACAACGACAATTTGCGCATACCCAGACTTGGTTGAATCTGACAGGGTGTCAGGATTGATGATGGTCTTTTGGTCAGTCTCTGCAGCCAATGCTGAGCCACTCAACAAGATTGCAGCGCACATCGCGAGGGCTTTGCCTGTGGTTTTCATGGGGCACTCATTTCCTGATTGTGTTGTTCTGTTGTTGGCAGCATCTTGGCGAGCGGCCATTTGCCCAGCTTGCGCCTAAGGTTACTTTTTGCCAGATTTGCCTTTGGGCGGTGCTTTTGCTTTTGGCTCTACCTTGAAGCAGGCTTTCATCTTTTCGACTTCACCCTTCAGCTTCGGAATATCTGAGCGGACAGACTTTACCTTGCCGTTCTTGAGAGCGGTCTCGACCTTCTTGATCAACTTGTTTGCGGAGGCTTTGTGTTTGTTGAATTCGGCGACTTTGTCCGGATTATTCAAAGTACCCAGCTTGCCAGACAGGTTTTTGATGTTCTTTTGGGCATCCTCGGCAGCAGCTTGATACTCTTTCTTTCGTTTGGCGATATCCTCACTGTTGCCAGGTCGCAAATCGAGCATCACGGTTTTGGCTTCTTCCAACTCTTCTTCAGCTTCGAGGAATTTGTCAGCTTCCAACGTCTTCAAAGATTGATCCAGCCCATCCTTGGCTTCTGAGTAGATGTCCTCAAACTCTTCTCGGGCGTTATCATCCTGAATTTTTTCTTTTTCCTTACCCAGCTCGTACAGTTCAGCCTTGGCAGCATCAATTTTCTCACGCAACTCGGCGTAGGCTTCTTCCGGGTCTTTTGCTGCGGAGTAATAAGCTGCTTCCAGCGCATCCCTCATGAACTCAAGCTGGTCCACGGCGTCACTGATTGCGCCTCCAGCATCGCCACTGCCCATACTGGCCTGTGCTTTGTCGATATTACTATCGACTGCAACATAGGCCTGATCAAAGTGTTGGAGGTGCACCGCAAGCTCTCGGTCAAGTTTCGCCTTGCCGGCAATCTCAGATCGCCTGGCATATGTATCCTTCAATGTTTTGCGTAGGTAATTGATGTGATCCGCGACAGGCGTTTTGCCATCAATGCGCAGGTTCTCTTTGGGTTCGCGCTCAAAATTTTTCGTCGGACCAGTCCACTTGAGGTTACAAGCGCTTAGTACATTTTCCACCCAGGCTTCGACCTCTGGTGACATGGTTTGTGCGTCTACATCCGGCATTCAGCAACTCCAGACCAATGCGGTGACAGCTTAATTTCTTTGCGACCCATTATGCTTAGCTAGAAAGCTCATGCCTCCATATATGAGAGTTTGAGTGAGAACAGTTTGAAGGAGATCTCTCAAGCTTTGAGCAAACTTGAAGCGTTCACCCCATAAAAACTTGATGCTGACTTGAACAGGTGCCCCACGAAGTGGCCTGAGGTTTTGTATGACTAAAACGCGAGTAGCCCCTGAAAGATAACTCTAACGTTTGTCCTTAAGCATCTTCAAATGCGTGGAAGCCGACGGCTGAAGCGATTGGCAAAAACCCAATGCACCCGTTCATCGGACTGGTTTGGTGCCAAAGACCACATCAACTCAGGGAAACAAACATGCGACTGAAACTACTCGCAGCAGCGGTCATCGCAGGATCACTCGGCTATACCAGCCAGATCGACTTTACCGAGCTTCCAACAGGCGTGGCTCTCCTCTTTTCTGTCGGCAAAGCTAACGCCCAAAACCCTCATCTCAATCAATCAAGACGCGTATCACGGCGAACATCTCGCAGAACATCCAGACGCACCAACTATCGTCAGTCCATATCTGGCTGCAGCCCATACAATTCTTACTACAATTGTGGCGGCGTCTATTACAGACCTGTCCTTCAAAACGGCGTGACTGTCTATATCGTTGTTAATCCGTAATTTTTCTATTCTGGAGACCCCAAAATGATTAAATCACTCGGAGCTGTCTTGTTCGGTCTTGGCTTGTTGGTTGCGGCCACCGGACACAATGCGATGGCGCAGGATACAGCAGGAAAGAATGCAGCCCAAGGCGTTTTTGAAGCCTGTGAACCAGAGATAAAATCTCATTGTAAGGAAGTGACACCCGGAGAAGGTCGCATTTTTGCATGCATGTATGCCTACGAGGATAAACTCAGTAAGCAATGCTCCACTGCGATTGATGATTTCGCCGATGCCCTGGACTTTTTCTTCGCGAACGCCAGACAGGCTCTGGCAATTTGTGCTCCAGATATTGAAGCTCAGTGTTCAGAAACAGAAGTTGGCGGTGGTCGTGTTCTAACCTGCCTGAGTGAAAAGCAGGACAAGGTTGGCGCTGAGTGCAAAGAAGTGATCGAAGTCTTCAGTGAGAAGTTTGGCCTGAAAGATGAGGACTCTTGATTGCCGTAGCGTAGATTGCTGGCTGATTAGAAAAACAATTAATCAGCCAGCTCATCCACGTGAAATCTAATGAATAAAACTAACCCAACCACCATAGGCGCAATATAATTACATTAATTGACGTAATTTTAGTTGATAATAATACACGATAAATCTACCTAATCTATCATTTATGCCAGATCTTTGATGAATAATGCTTTTTGCATGTATTCACCTAAGGATATTTCGTTTTTCTGCCCCCACGTCAACTGTTAGAAAATTCACGTACGCATGATCATTACATAATGTGTGGGAGGCCATCGGTAGACGTCATTTCTACCGGTCATGAATAACTATTGTTTGTTGCCTGACCTGTGTTTTGCTCTTCTCTGATGGTCCATGAGCTTTTGAACTGGATGCTGTGACACATGAAGAACGCCAGATTGCTTATTGCGGTTGTTGCTTTCTGTTTCTCCGCTTTCGGCGTGAGAGCCTCAATGCCGGTTAATCCTGACCGGCCCTACTCAGACCCCACTTGTTCCTATGCCATTGAACGGTTGAAGGAGGCTGTGGCTGGCAGCCCCTTGCAAAGTAGCAAGGAGCAACAGCGGACTGTTCAATATGCCATTGAGCAAGTGGAACGTGCGTGCCTGGAAGATGCTGGGCGGACGGACGACCTTCCGAAGCCCCAGCCAAAATGAACTCATTCATCTGAATGTCCATTTTAAGCTGGAGAAACATAATGACAAATCTCTATGAGACCAGAGATGCCGCAGACAACACGTCTACATCCTACCGTTTGAGGGACACGGGGCAGGATGCGCAGGGATCGGACAACAATATCTTCGAGACAGTTCAGGGCACTATAGCCAGTGACGGCGACCACGACTGGTATGAAGTTGAGCTGGTTGCCGGGCAGACCTATACCTTTGCTGCTATTGGCACTTTTGATGGCGAAAGCCGCTTGGTTGACCCTTATCTGCGCCTGCGGGATTCCGATGGGAACCTGCTGGTGGATGACGATGATGGCGGACCGGGCA